>NZ_BAABCY010000097.1:0-30483 GCF_039539345.1 Snuella lapsa
AGGTAATTACCTTTAACCTGTGTTTTTGTTAATAACCGTAACCACCACCTACTAAAGGCCCTGAACATATCCAACTGGTATAATATGTACTTGCAGGAACATGAGTATCACACCAACATCCACAGTCCTCACAGCTACTGACGCTATCAAACCATTCAGCTCCAGTATTACTATTTTTACAGAGGTATTCATAAGTACCGCCATATCCTCCTTCATAACCACCAAATACAAATTTAAGTTGATTTCTTTGGAGCATGTCACTAGCTTCTCGGTTCAAATTCTTTAAACTTAATCTTTCATTATAAAAAAATTAATAAATTATTTTTGCCTTGAACAGTTAAAGACACTCAAGGCTTGTATCTGCCCTACGCGAAAGGATATTGTTCGCGCCCAAAGTGACCGCTTTGGGCTTTTTTGAATCCTAATATCTTTTTTGGTGAATTTTATCTTTAATAGGTAAAGCAATTTTCTATTGACCGAACGCAGTGATTAATAAATTAATGTTGATATCAAAATTATATTTTGACAGAATGATTTCAAAACACCAAAGTAATATTTTAAATCTATATACGTAAGAATAAAGTGTTGATCTTTTAAAAAAAACCTACAGAAAAGAATTCCTGTATTTACAAATAAACTAAAACAAAAATATTAAACTTAACTGAACCATGTATTGAAAACCAATAGGCTCTAATACGCAATGAAATTAAAGGATTACAACCTAAAACTAAATCCGCATGTCCAAAAAAAATCTCAAAGAACAAGAACTTATATTTCTAATCCAAAACATCTTGCAGACACCTATTACCCACTTAAGCATAACTTAAATAAAACAATACTATAGCCCATACCAAAAAAATATAATCTCTCTCTTTTAAATTTAAATATTGTCCTTGATTTTACTTAATCTTTATCAGCTGCAAATAATCATTATTTTTAGCCACTAATAGGGCGGTACCTTCTTTGGTATGCAGTAGTCTTACCGCTTTACTATCGCCTTCCACGTACAAGCCACTTTTCTGCGCCGGAACTACTTGAAAATTAGAGCTACCTGTACCTTTTTTAGCTCCTTTTAAATAATACCCATAACTGGCATCATTTCGTGGCGTTTCAACTTCAGAACCGTACAAGTTCCCAACCATGAGCACATCCAATTCAGCATCTTTATCGAAATCGTTCACTAGTATATCATTAACAGATGAGGTCTGCACTTCATTACTTAAAGGGTGTACATTAAACGCCTTGTTATCTACATTTTCAAAATAAGTCGTCGCAAAAGTATTGACCTTGTAATGGAGTGCTGCTTCCAAATTCTGCTCTCCATAAACTTTCACCAGTGTAGCTGATCCAAATTCATTATAGGTAGGGAATTTTTCCTTAATAAAAGGCATCTGGTTTGAAGAGCACTCTCTTCCTCTTAACGGAAATAAATTTCCTTGATTATAATATCCTAAAACAATATCTATAGAATTATTATTATCAAAGTCTTTCGCATACACTTCAAAAGGTTCTTTTTCAGAGGCTTTATACTTATAATTTAGTCCTAAATTCCCAGCTACAAAGTCGGTATCACCATCGTTATCAAAATCGGCGGCCGAAATACTATTCCACCACCCGGTTTGATTTTCCATTTGGTAAGCTATTGTTTCATTGGTAAATGCCTTGCCGTTATTTTTAAGGAAGGTCACTGGCATCCACTCTCCCACAACGACCAAATCCAACAATTTATCGTTGTTAAAATCCATCCACTCTGCATCTGTAACCATACCCAGATCTTTCAAAAATGGTGCTTTATCGTCAGATATCTCAGCAAATTTCACCACACCATTTTCGGTTATGTTTTCCAGCAACAAGCTTCTTCCGGGAAAAGGGTATTTACCAGGTAGTTGGCGACCACCTACGAAGAGATCCAAATCACCATCATTATCGTAATCGGCAGCCTTTACTCTAGAGCCACTCACAGCAATAGCGGGTAACCCACCTTTATCTTTTTTAAATCTGCCCGAACCGTCGTTTATATAAAGTCGATCTCCCAGATTAACATGTCCCTGCTCGAACTCATTACCGCCACTAACGACATACAGATCCATATCGCCATCACCATCCACATCAAGGAACAGGGCATCTACATCTTCATGGTCTTTATCGTTATCGAAAACGCCTGTTTTTACTTTTCTAAAGCTGCCATTACCCTGTTGTACAAATAACTGTCCAGAATAACCTGTAGCGCCTCCAATATAAAAATCATCCAAACCATCCTTATTTAGGTCGGCCACAGCCAACGCCGGCCCCATAACAGACATTCTGTGCGGCAATAATTCTTCCCTATCAAAATCGAAAAAAATATTTTCCTCATGCTTTACAACCAGATTGCTTTGCTTTGTAATGTCCTCAAACATTACATGTGTTTTGGACGCCTTTACCGGTTGTGCACCGGCATTCTGATAGCTTACTTTTAATAATTTATTAACATCTACATCTTTAAGTACCTGCTGTTTTCCATCAAACCAGGTAACCTCAACGCTGTCAATTCTAGTCCCGTTACCAAGACCGAAATGCATCACATGTGATACGGATGACTGAAACCCTTTTGTAACGTATTGTTCTTGTAATTGCATCTTATCCTTTTGATACACCTTTATGCGCGTTCCGATCCCGTTTCGGTTACTTTTGGGGCCTTCGAACGCGAACTTTATATAAGCGTTAGCGGTATTTTTATCAGATTTGTTTTCATAAATATAAGAAGCGCTTTCTGAGTTGTTTACCACAATATCCAGGTCGCCATCATTATCAAAATCGGCATATGCTGCCCCGTTAGAATTCGTTTCGGGCTGCTCTATTAAACTCTTTTCAAAGATTAGTTTTCCATCATTCACGTAAAAGTAATTGTGCTTTTTCTTTGTAGGCATTTTACTGAGCAGATCGTTAATAAAGGTTTTCTTCACGTTCACATCCCCCGACCTAAGTGCTGCCTCTTTCTTACTTCTGTATTTAACAAAATCGTTGTTTCTAAAATCTCTTTTTATCCCGTTAGAAATGAACAAATCCTTATCACCGTCGTTATCCATATCTATAAATAAGGATGCCCAGCTCCAATCGGTACTGGATACACCCGCCATTTGAGCTACATCAGAAAATTTAGGCAACCCGCTGGCAGCATCCACCCCATTGTTAAGCTGCAATGTATTGTACATATACTGGTAGTGTAATCCGACATCCACGTGTCTGTAAAACCGGGCCGGATTCATCCCGCTCATACTCGTTTTTATGCCATAGTTGTCTTCAGCCATCATATCCAACGCCACAATATCCAACCAGCCATCATTATTAAAATCGCCTATATCATTCCCCATAGAGAAATTGGATATATGGCCTGTAGTTGCTTTGGCAACTTCGTTAAAGGTACCGTTCTTATTATTGATGTACATGTGGTCCTGACCAGAAAAATCGTTACTCACATAGATATCAGCCCATCCGTCATTGTTCAGGTCACCAAATCCCAGTCCAAGTCCGTAACCTAACATATTATTAATGATTCCTGCTTCTGCGGTAACATCCTTAAATTTTCCATTATCGTTACGAAATAAGCGCTCTCCCCTATATTTTGAGGTGATGTTTTTAAGCTTACTTATTTCCGTTTCCGGATAGGTATCTATACCATGATTAATAAGGAACATATCCAGATCGCCATCGTTATCGTAATCAAAAAAACCGGCCTGCGTAGAAAATGCAGGGGAATCCAACCCATAGGCGGCCGCCATATCTTCAAAATATGGCACGCCATTCTTTATCCCTTTATTGACCAATAGCACATTTCTTCTGGGGTCTTCATCCTGAAATCTACCGGTTCTGCATACATAAATATCCAGTAATCCGTCCTGGTTGATATCTATGGTGGTTACTCCCGAATCAAAACCGACACCACTATCGGCATTAGCCTGTCTTGTTACATCAATAAAGCTCATATTTTTATTATTGAGGTATAACTTATTTTTACTTATTGTTGAAACAAAATAAATATCTTCCCAACCATCATTGTTAAAATCACCCACAGCCACGCCACTACCATTATAGAAATATTCATAAAAAATACCGTTCATGTGCTCATTCTCTTTTAACACATTTGTAAAATAAATATTTGATTGCTTCTTTGGTACAATTGTAAAAATAGACTGCTCTACATTTGCATCAACCATTTCAACGCTTTTAGAAACCGTCTCTTTTTTACACCCTGCACTAAGCAACAAAAATAAAATTGTTCCTATAACATACCTTCCCTTCATAATTGTAGAATTTTCTTTAAATAAAAGTTAAGCCCAACTAAAATTTTAGTTGGGCTTATGGTTTTCAAAATATGTTTAATAACCTGGATTCTGTTGAAGCACCGCTTCTCCCAACTTATCTATTTCTCCTTGTGGAATTGGAGCTAGATAATGATGTGGTAAAAATATCCTAGGTTCTACTTCAAACACACCGTATGGTTTTCCTTGTGCATCGGCACCTGTCAATTCGCCGTTAGGCCCAATACGCATACCGTGTATGGGTTGGTTGAGAATTGTCTCGGCTGTTCCCCACCTACGCAAATCGAAGAACCTGTGTTCCTCGAATGCTAATTCTATACGACGTTCGTGTCTAATTTTTTCACGCATTTCGTCTTTGGTCAAGCCTGTTGGTAACTCCGGCATGTTAACACCTGATCTACCTCTAACCGCATTTACGGCTGCATATACACTAGCATCCGGGCCAGCGGCTTCGTTCTGAGCCTCGGCATAATTTAATAATACTTCGGCATAACGAATGTATATCCAGTTATTACTACCTTGCTGTTGTCCCCAACCATAATTTTCGAAATCTTCATCCAAAAACTTCTTCATGTAATAGCCCGTTTTCGTAGCATCACCATTCTTCTCAATGCCATCAAGGCCACCTAACCTTGTTTCGACAGCCCTATCTCTCCACATACTGCCCTCATATAATATAGAAGCTTCGAACCTCGGGTCTCTATTATCGTAGGGATTTGCTTCGTCATAAAGTGGCGATTCGTCAATAGACATACCATCGGTCATTTCGTAAGCATCTACTAATTCTTGTGTTGGGCTAGTACCTCCCCAACCTCCAGTATAACCAATAGGTTGGTTAAACAAATGTGCCCAATGACCAAAATCGGGATCTTGAAACTGTTTATCAAAAATGACTTCTGCATTATTATCACCAGCTTCAGTAAACAACGTATGATAATCTGAAAACAAATCGTAATTTCCAGAATCCATCACCTGCTTACTGGCAGCCGCCGATTCGACCCACTTCTCAGCATATAACAGTACACGTCCCTTTAGTGCTTGCGCAGCGCCCTTGGTAGCTTTACCCAAAAGATTTCCGGGATGCGATACCGGCAACATGCTAATGGCCGCATCCAGATCGCTAACAATAAACGCAATGATTTCGTCTTTAGAACTTCTGGAAATATTAAAATCATCATCCAATGAGAGCGCTTCATCTAAAAGCGGCACACCGCCGTAATGACGCATCAGGTCAAAATAATAAAAAGCCCTTAAAAAATTAACCTCACCTACCATTCTACTTTTTACGTCGCCATCGATATTTTCCGCCTGGTCAATATTACCAAAAAACAGATTGGCTTGTCTGATCATTTGAAAGTTATTATTCCATATACCGCCGTAAGGATAGCTACTGGGATTAAAATCCCCACGGTTAAAAGCCTGACCACCGGTCCATCCATAACTGTTCTCGGCATCGTCGGAGGTAGAAGCCATCATATACCATCCCCTGTTAAAACCGTCCGGCAATTGCTGATACATTTCATTAATGACCAACTCGATTAATTTTGGATCTTTCCATACATCACCTGAATTGAGTTTGTCTTGGGGTGTTAAATCAAGAAAGTCTTCCTGACAACCAAAAAACAAAGCCGTTAAAGCAATGAATGATACTATATATATTCTTTTCATCTTTTTTAAATTTAAATTTACCATAATTAGAAACTAACGTTAAGACCTAATGTAAATGATCTGGTTTGAGGATAAAAAGCACCTCGCCCACTAGGAGCTTCAGGATCAAAGTTCTCAATGTCACTGATTGTAAAAATATTCAATCCGGATACATACAGTCTTAACTGATCTAATTTTAGTTTAGATATCAAATCACTTGAAAAATTATAACCAATTTCAACATTTTTCAATCTTATATAGTCTGCATTTTGCAACCAAAAAGATGATACTCTTCTGTTATTGGTATCTTCGGTAAGTGTTCTTGGGAAGCGTGCATTAGGCGTCTCGGACGTCCATCTGTCTAAATGCTGTGCTAATACTTTTCCACCGTTAAAGAACGGGAAGGCTGCCTCTTCAGACAAATAGACATTAAAGTCTGCTGCTCCCTGGAACTGCGCACTAAAATCAAAACCTTTATAACTACCGCCAAAAGAGAATCCATAAATAACATTTGGAGAAGATACAACTCCTATAAAATCTCTATCATCGTTATTAATGGTACCATCGCCGTTAATATCTTTGTATTTAATATCACCCGGCGCAATATTTGGGCCTTGATCTGCATGGTTATCGATCTCTGCCTGTGACTGGAAAAAGCCTTCAGCTATCAATCCGAATCTGGAACCAATAGACCTGCCTGTTTCACGCAAATTATCCGGAATCTCTTCAGACTCTCCAATCTCGATAATCTTATTCTTTGATTTTGTAAAATTGGCCTTTGCCCAATAGTCAAAATCTCCAATATGGTTTCTATACGATGTAGATATTTCGAACCCTTTATTATCCACAATTCCGAAATTCTCTCTTGGCAAAGAGGCGCCTACAAAATCAGGAACAATACGGATTGGCCGTTCTAAGATATCTTCGGTTCGTTTTGTAAAATAATCGAACTCTATTCCCAGTTTTCGCTCCATCACTTCCAAATTGAACCCAATGTTAGTAGTGGTAGCAGTTTCCCATGTTACGTCAGTATTAGGAATTACTCCAGGACGAATGGCTTGTACCGGGCTGCCTCCTAAAATATAAGAACCGGAGAAATTAAATGCATCTAAATACTGGAACTGACTAATTCTATCATTTCCTAAACGCCCCCAGGAACCTCTTAATTTTAACTCATTGATAAAATCCACATTTTGCATAAAATCTTCCTGGGACAAACGCCACCCTAATGAGAAGGATGGAAAGAAACCAAATCTGTTTTCTTTGGCAAAGTTTTCAGAGGCATCGTATCTAAAGGCCGATTCGAATAAATACTTCTCGTTGTAAGCATAAGTCACCCTGGCAATATACCCTAATCTGGCTGAATTAACAGCACTACCTCCGTTTTGCGCTGTTCCTGAATCCCCAAAATCCAACTGAGGCAAGGCATCAGACGTTAGATTCAGACGACTAGCATCAAACCAATATGTTTTATTAATCGCTTTTTCTACACCTAATAAACCCGTCACATGGTGCACATCGGCAATTGTTGTATCGTAATTCAACGTGGCATTGTAAGTAATTATAGGATCTAAAACTCCCGAACCACTATTCGGTGCGCCCTGAAAGTAACTTTGGCTTAGTTTAGATTGTCCCAATGTTGACGGATCGTACTCTTGTGTTGTCTCATTATAGGTATAAATCTGATATTCCTTTTCTAAGGTTTTGGTTGTATTATACAACCTGTCTATAGCCACATAACCTTTTAAGGTCAGCCCTTCTATATAAGGGATTTTATACTCAAAATTCACATTGGCTAAAAAGATGTTGTTGGTAGATTCTCTTACCCCTCCACTTCTGACCGCTTCAACAGGATTGGAACCAAAAGCAGCTGGCCCTGGCAAACCATTTGAATAATACGCAATTGTATTAGGCGCCATTCTTGACAGGCCACTAAAATACGTTCCCACACCAGAACTTGGTGACATTCTGTTTTCCTGACGGCCAGCCATGTCTAAGGACACTTTCAAGCGTTCTGTAATATCAAAATCAAGATTAGCTCTAAAATTATAACGTTTATAATCAGAAAAAGGCATTAAACCTCCTTCAGAAATAAAGCCTCCTGATGCAAAATACCGTACCTTTTCTGATCCTCCAGAGATGGAAATGGTATGTTGCTGCTGGATGGCTGAATCTTTTAGACCAACATCGTACCAATCGGTATTAGGATGTGTTAAGGGATCGGATCCTGTTCTGTATTTTTCTAAATCGTCAGCCGTATACAATTCTGCCTTTCCTTCATTTCTTTTGGCTTCATTAAACAAAACAGCATAATCGTAACTACCTAAATAATTAGGTAATTGTGTAGGCTTAGTGGTTGTGATCTCCGAAGTATATGATATAACCGGCTTACCGGATTTACCACGCTTGGTCGTAATTAAGATCACCCCGTTAGCTCCTCGAACCCCATAAACAGCAGCTGCAGACGCATCTTTTAATACGGTTATGGTCTCAATGGTATTCGGATCGAATTGAGAAAAAGACCGTTGTACTCCATCGACGATAATTAACGGTGCTGAATTTCCCGTTGTGCTAATACCCCTAACCAACAGATTAGAGCCATTAGATCCTGGTTGCCCACCTCTTTGCGTGGCTATCAAACCTGGCAATCTACCTACTAAGGCATTACTTATGTTGGCCACAGAACTCTGATTTAATTCTTCACTATCTACAGAGACCACTGCACTGGTTACTTCCTTTTTCTTTTGTGTACCATAACCAACTACAACTACTTCTTCAAGTGTCGCCACATCTTCGATCATTGTTATGTTAATCGTTTTCTGGCTACCTACTGCAATTTCTTGGGACATAAAGCCTAAATACGAAAACACCAGTATATCCGAACTTGAATTGACGTTTATATTATATTTACCATCAATATCGGTCACAGTTCCTTTAGTAGTTCCTTTAATTACAACACTTACACCTGGTAAAGGCACACCACCTTCATCTAATATAGTACCACTTACTTCGGTCTGGACTAATTTTGAAATAGCTTGGGAAATCATTTTATTGATTGCCTTATTACTTTCATCGGCCTTTGATTCAAGCTCAATAACATCTTCTTTAAAAAGACTTTCTATTTTGATACGCATTTCCTCATTATTTCTGGGATATAGTACGATATGTTCTTTTATAATACTATAATCGATATCTGTTCCTTCAAACAACAGGTTTAATGTCCTTTCCAATTCTTCATTTTCTATTTTCAAAGAAACTTTGGAGGATACGTCAACCATACTTGTGTTATAAAAGAAGTTTAATCCACTTTTACGTTCAATGTGATTTAAAATCTTTTTTATTGTAACATTTTCTTCATCTAAAGAAATTTTTTGTGCATAACTATCAAAAGCGAAGATGTTTGACATCGTTATGCATAACAAAAACAAATAAATTTTCATAATTCTGGATACAAAGGTTCCTAATGAAAAAACATGTTGGTTTTTTTTCATAATTTTGTTTGGTTTTAATTATTTACAATATTTTTTGCTAAATGATTAGCTAGTAACTAAAGGAGTGTCTCCAGCACTCCTTTTCTTTTAATTTATTTTATTTCATACTTATTCCTGTTTTAACGTTATTATATTGTTAGTAATAGTGTAATCTATAGGCGATGACACTTTTAAAAGTCTCATACATTCCTTTATGGTCAGATTGTCAAAGGTTCCTGAATACTTATAATCCAGTAATTCCTTTGAAATAATTTTAAAGGTAACATTGTACTTACGCTGTAAGTCCTGCACAACTTGCTCTAACGGTGTTTCATTAAAAATAAGCTTGTTATCTTTCCATGAAATCGCATCCAGAGCATTGACTGTATCTACGATTAACTTCTTATCTTTTTTATTGTAAGCTGCTTGCTGAAAGGGCTTTAATACAATTGGAGCTTTTGAATTATTATCCTTGATAACCTCCACTTTTCCAGAAACCAAAGTGGTCTGTACCTCCTTATCATCTGGATAGGACTTAACATTAAAAACAGTTCCCAGTACTCTTACCGCTAAACCATTATAAGTCTTTACTACAAGTGGTTTGTGCTCGTTCCTTACCACTTCAAAAAGCGCTTCTCCAATTAGGGTAACCTCTCTTATATCGTCCTTAAATACTTTAGGGTATTGTATCTCACTATTGGCATTGAGCAAAACTTTAGTCCCATCGGGCAGTACTACCTGTTCTTTACCTCCAATAGCAGTCGTAACCTGAACTAACTGACTATTTATAGAAAGGGTGTTAAAATAATACAATCCAAAGCTTAAAAACAAGACAACAACCGCCGCTACAGAAGCATATTTGATACGCGGCTTCCTTCCTATTCTACGTAGTACTTTTTTAAATTGTGAATCCAGCTCTGGTTCGCTTACCATACTGTTTTCAAATTTAGAAACCTGCTTCGCTTTTTCAATTGCTAATTCCTTAATGCGCTCAGGGTCATTTAACACCTGCTTCACTAGCTGTTTACGTCCTTCAGAATCCATCTTATCCCCCAACAGATCCTTAATTTCTTTCTTTTGCATGATTACAATTTAGCATGACCTTATACTATCATGACGTAAAAAAGAACGGAGTACCCTCGTTTGAAAGTTGTTTTTTTTAAAAGAAAAAGAAATAGTGCTTTAAATGAATCCGTAAATGCTTGATTGCCTTGGAAATATGACCTTCTACGGTTTTTTTAGAAATTTTTAATTCCTCTGAAATTTCTACATTTTTCAAGCCCTCCATTCTACTCTTAATAAAAATATGCTTGCATTTATCGGGAAGGGAATCTATAGCATTTAGAATTTGTAGTTTAAGCTCTTCTTCCAAAATATTGGAAGCCGAATCATCTGATAAAACATGAAAGTTAAGCGCGGCTTCTAATTGTTCAATATTACCCTCTAGGCTAAGACGGTTTTTGGCTGCACGTAAAAAATCTATGCATGCATTCCTAGTGATTTGATAGATATATCCATTAATGTTCGTATTAATGTCTATGGCATCCTTTTTATGCCAGATTTTAACAAAAACGTCTTGGACGATTTCTTCTGCATCTTCTTTATTTGCTACATAGCTTTTCGCTATATGCAAAAGCTTAGGGTAATAAACATTATACAGTACCCTGTATGCAAATTTATCCTCATTTTTTATTAAAGATAAAAGCGAATTAATATTTGAAAAATTAACATCCCGCATATATAGACCCTAGGCACTTTAACTTATTTAAAAAGAAAAGTTTATCAAAAAAATATCAGTTTGATAATGCACAATATTAATAAAAAAAATTAATACGAGCATCTCTCCTGTACATATCTCAATTATTTTAAAAACCGAATCCCATCCTAAATGCTAACCGTAAACCATCATCACTATGAAAGGCTGAAATATTAGCGGTAATCATATCGGCTACATTAGCAAAAAAACCACCTCCTATAGAAGTATTCCATGTGTCGGAATGATGATTGGCATCTTGTAAAAACGACTCTCCAACCCACACACGTCCATAGTCGACTCCTCCATAAACACCTATTTGTAATGGAAAAAGAGTTGTTTTTAACCTCTTAAGGTTTAAACGAATATCTGTACTTTGTACGAATGCTCGCTTTCCAGTAAAGCGTTCATTTCTATAACCCCTTAATCCTTTATTAGCACCAATATTTGCCCCTTGATAAAATTCAAAATCATTGCCAAAATTAATATGTCCCCTTATTTTTGTTGCTAACACCAGTTTTCCATTGGTTGCTAACTTATAAGTAAATCCTAACTCTGGTATAACATAAGTGTAATCATTAGAGTTTTCTACATTCGACTTATATCCTCCTGTAAGGCCTATTTGCATACCCAAAGTTGGAAACGCCCTATTATCTACATTCTCATAACCATAGGCTATTTCAGCTCCAAAAAAACTGTTTCCCACATCAATATTATCACCTATAAATTGATTGATAAACCTTCCTTCTGTTTCTTCTACTTCAATAACCTCATATGATATTCCAATCTTTAAGTTAGCTCCTAAAACACCGCGCCACATTAAATAAGGCAATACCTTAAAGGTTTGTAATTTAACGCGGTTATAGTTAAACCCTACATCTAAACCATCATCCGCATCTGCTTGGGGATTATGTGTATTATTTCCATAACCAAAAAAATTGATAGCATAATTAGGGCTAGTAAAAACAGATTCCACTCCAAAGTTTACATTTCTTAGCATATTTGCAAACTCCCCCGCATACCCCAGTTCAAAACCATTAGTCGCAAAATAATATGCTCCAGAAAACGTGTGTTTGTAGGTAAACGGATTGCGTTCAAATCCATAGTTACTGTAGGTATTAGCAAACCCAATTTTTAAACCGTCATCCTGATTGGCTCCAATGGTTGGGACAAACTGATTAGAACTGTTCTTTAGTTTTTTATAATCATATACATTGGTTTCGTAATCATCTGTCAACTTTAACGCTCCTTTTTTAGTAATAAATGTGTTGTCTTTAGACTTATAGTCATAGATTTTGATACTTTGACCGTTTTCTACATTATAAATATCATTATTTTGCCCTCCAACAATGCGCACTTTAATAGGGTTACTGCCTTGACCAAATACCTTAAACACATCCTTATCATCCAATCCATAAATCCATATCTCTTTTGTATTTTTATGGGTATATGTTCGTTCATGAAAAACATCTGATTTCTCGCCTTTTTTAATTCTATAGGCCGTTATTTTTGTTTGTCCATTCGCCAAACGTTCCACATCAAACCAATCATCTTTATTGGTACCTTTTATTACTGCGTACTTGTTTATGTGCTCATAATAACTATCTGATATCACTTTCAAATTAGCACGACGTCCTTTTAGCTTCAATCTTATCTCTTCTATTGTTTTCGCATTCACTTCTACAGGGAAATATCCAAATGCCTTATCTATAACCTCATCTGTTAAATTATCTACAATATACTTTACTTGTGCATCCCATACATCGTGATCCGATTGATTGATTAAAGCCATATCTAACGGATAGGGTTCCTGATTAAACCATTTTGTACTTTTTAGTTCCGTATCGTAACTCTGCATTAAACGTAAACTGGGCACTATTTTAGTTACAAACCCCAATAGAGCTCCATCTGCCATGATTGAAAAAGCCTGATCTCTATCCCTTGGAACTGGGCGGTAAATTGTTTTACTATTTTCTTTAAAACTTGCCCAACGCCACTGATCTTCATGCCTGTCCCAATCTCCAATAAGCATATCGAACAGTCGAGCTCGTATATAAGAAGCCTCATCTAGCTCGAAATCCTCATCTTTATGTAATTTTTTCAACAAGTCGTCCGTACTTATTATTTTGCTTGAAAAACCAAAGCTAGCCTTATCGCCATGCCCGGAACTAACATGTTCTTCTATCATATACAAGGCATCTCCAAATTCATCATTAAACCTTCCTAGTCCTTTCTGTTTTGGCACATAATACAAAACAGGATTGGCATGGTATATACCAACAGCATCCGACAAAGTTCCTATTGTAAAGGGGGCATAGGGATGAGCTCCTGCAAAAACATCCAATAATAAGGCTTCAGTATAGCTATCGTTAAACTGGCCTTCAATAAATTGATCTCTAAAAGCTACTGCTTGCAAATACTGAAGTGCATCCTTACGAAGTGCCCTCAAAACATATTCTCTTCCTTGTTTATCTCGCAATCGTAACGATTTTGATTGATGTCCTCCTCCTTTTCTAACGGGCTCTAAACCTCCAAATAATGTATCGATATTAACCGTTAGAGCCATAACCTGTTGGCTATAGTCTTTCCGGTAGCGTTCTCCCCAAAACATTTTATAAAGACCTCCTTTATCTGTTTCTTCTTTTGTATAAACAGATGCCGAATATTTAGCAGGAAATGCATTCTCGAAATTTGTTGGTTTTTCATTTTTATTCGCTGTAATAACTTCCGATTGAAAAACAACTTCATTATTTGTTTCTGCAGAAAAAAAACGCACATAAGACGATCCATCCGAAAACACATCCAATCTTGCATAGCCTGGGGTTCCATAAGAAAACCGCCCACCTCCTGTTAAGCGTGTACCCATTGTTTTAGATCCAGATCCACTAATTATCTGAGGTAAATTATCCTGAACAATATACTGTAAATTGTGGTCATGCCCCGAAACGAAAATAGTTTTATCGTTTTCCTGAGCTAGTGTTACAATACGTTTTCTAAATTCATTATATAACGTATTTTGAACGTCGACAGTGGTAACCCCTCCTGTTTTTCTAACAATATTTTTTAAGGTTCCCAGTACGGGCAACGGCGACATATGACTCCCAAATGTATATTGACCACCATGCGAACCATTAGTAAACAGTGGGTGATGCACAGCTACAACAACAGTCTTTCCCCTAGCTTTCTTAATTTCACTTTCAAATTCATCAAAAAATTTTGTTCGCGTCTTTATTTCACAATCATCATTTATTGTTGGGTGCTTATCCCAATTGGTAAGATACCATTCTGAATCGACAAGAATTAAAACGCAATTGTCTGAAATATTTATTTTCTCAAGCGGACAACCATTTTCTGGCAAAAATGTGTTTTTACCAAGTTTGTCCTCTATAAAATTTTCTTGTCGCTTTAAACCTTTAAGGCCATCACTATACCAATCATGATTCCCTGGAATAAAAATGGCTTTTCCTTTAAAATCTTTTACCGCATTGGTCTGAACATCTAATTGGTGTTCTGCAAAAGCACGCCCTTCCACCCCTTTTTTAGGCATCCCTTTTGGATAAATATTATCGCCTAAAAAAATAGCTGTACTGTTTTTAGGAGCACGCTTTAAAGCCTCTTTAAAAGCTCTTAACGCTTCCGATTGAGTTCCCAAAGGTGAGTTCCCGGCATCACCTATTAAATAAAAAGAATGTTCTATTTCTTTTTTGAAAACAATCTCTGAAACTTCTTCAACTTTTCCTTCATATTGAGGATTATAGGTGGCACATGCCTGAAAAAGCACAACCATCAGCAATATGGTTTTACTACTCAATGTATTCATTCGGTTGACTGATTAGCCTTATAAATATAAGGCTAATATTTCTATTATTCTTTAAAGATCTGTTTCAAAACTTTTGTTTGGACAGCCTTTCTTTTGCCACAAATTCTGAAAACTGCCTTAACAACACCTTTAATTTCGGATTTATATAGGCTTTACAAAATGGCTTCTCGGGATTCTGATAATAATAATCCAAAAGCGATATTCTAGATGGCTTGAAACATTTAAAGGCATATACTTTGGTTACTAAAGCCCTTTCAAAATCACTTTGAAGTTCATTAATAATAGTCTTTGCTTCTGCGCCTTGAGGATTTGAAAACACATAAATCGCCGAACGGTATTTGTCTCTCATTGCATGTTCACTTGTACTTTTATGTGTATGCAAATGGACTTCTATAAGTACTTTTAAAGGTATACTTTCAGTATTAAAATGAACAATAACAGCTTCGGAGAATTTATCCTCCTCTATCGAAGATATGTATCCTTGCTCTACTTTTTCAACGCCTTTTAAAGACTTAAAAACGGCCTCTGTACACCAATGGCAACCACCTCCCAAACCTACCTTATGTATCATCACAAGTAGATATTATCCAAATTAACCTTTTAATTTATCACCATGGCTTTTTCTAAACTTTGACAGTTTAGGTGAAATCACAAAACTACAATAGCTTTGTGATTGATTATTTCTATAGTAGTCCTGATGGTAATCTTCAGCTTTGTAGAACACCTCCAAAGGCAAAACCTCTGTCACAATCGGTTCTTCATAGTACGAAGCCAATTCTTCTAAAACTTCTTCTGCAATGCGTTTCTGACTGTCATCGTGATAAAAAACAACCGATCTATATTGTGTTCCCCTGTCTGCTCCTTGACGATTTAATGTAGTAGGATCGTGCGTTGTCATAAAAACTTTTAAAATATCCTTATAAGTAAGCTCATTGGCATCAAAGGTAATTTGAACAACTTCTGCGTGCCCTGTTAGTCCAGAACATACTTCACGGTATGTAGGTTTTCCAGGTGCATTACCTCCCGAATACCCCGAAACAACTCGTTCTACACCTTTCACTTCCTGAAATACCGCTTCGGTACACCAGAAACAACCACCACCTAATGTGGCCTGTTCTAAACTTTTTTTTACCATCTTTATAATTTGTTTATTGACTATTTGAGTCTTGGGTCTTAAAATTTACAATTATCTATTGGTATGCACAATTAACTTCCAACTTTTTGACTTGAATCTAAAAAACTCCCAACTATTTCGGTGTTTTTTCTAAGACCATCGACTCAGAATTAATACAATAACGCAATCCGCTGGGTTCTGGCCCATCGGGAAAGACATGACCCAAATGTGCATCACAGGTATTGCATAGCACTTCTACACGCAACATCCCATAAGAAGTATCCTTCTCGTATTTTATGGCATTTTCTCTGATAGGCTGTGTAAAACTAGGCCAACCCGTTCCTGAACTAAACTTGATTGTAGAATCAAACAATGGCGTATCGCAGCACACGCAATTGTATTTCCCTTCATCATAGGTTGTACAAAGCGCACCACTATGAGGCCGCTCGGTTCCTTTCAATCTGGTTATCCTAAATTGCTCCTGAGTCAATTGCTCCTGCCACTCCGCTTCGCTTTTTTCGACACGTCTGTCTGGCTCTGGATTGCCATTTACAGAAAAACCGATAACATCTTTCCAGGTTAGCATACTTTATCCTTTCTTTTTGTTAGTTGCACGTATATTTTAAGACAAAGATAGTCGAAATAGCATGTACAGCCTTACATTTAGTGATCGAGACAATAAACAGAACGATTATTTAAAGGATGGTGTATACGTGCGCAAACATTAATTAAAAGTTTAGTATTTTTACTAAAAATAGCTACGTTGTTATGGATAACCTTATTCAGGAAGCCCAAAAATATACTATCCGGCTCTTAAACGAAGAACTCGACAATAAATACGTATACCATAACCTTGTTCATACGCAACGTGTTGTTGAAAAGACCAAAATGTTGGCCGACCTTTCCAATCTGAACACGCATGACAAAGCTCTACTAGAATTAGCAGCTTGGTTTCACGATACGGGCTATATTAAAGGCATTGAAAAACACGAAGAAGTAAGTGCCGGAATAGCGGCATCCTTTTTAAAAGCACATGATAGATCGGAGGACGATACAGCTATTGTTACACGTTTAATTTTGGCAACGCGAAAGGATCACAATCCCACAGATATTCTCGAAAAAATTATTCGCGATGCGGATTGTGCGCATATAGGCAGTAAAAATTACGCAACAGTTTCTGAATTGCTCCGTAAAGAATGGGAGTTAACTTGTAACAAAACTTTATCGGAACAAGAATGGCTTAAGGAAAATATCGATTTTTTATCCATTCATCACCGATTCTATTCTGACGCTGCATCATCCAACTGGGATAAAGGCAAAGGAAAAAACCTGTCTCAACTATTAAAAGCTCAAAAAAAACTAAAAGACGAACACCTTAAACTAAAGCACAAAAAAGAAACTCTAGCATTAAAAAAAGACAAAAAAGAGCTACCAGAACGCGGCATAGAAACCATGTTTAGAGTAACCCTTAAAAATCATATTACACTAAGTAATATTGCCGACACAAAAGCAAATATTTTATTGTCGGTAAATGCTATTATCGTATCATTGGTACTTGCTAATCTAATCCCAAAACTGGATAACCCTTCCAACTTTTATCTAATATACCCTACGGCCATTTTTGTTCTATTTACCGTAACTTCTATGATCTTGTCGGTATTAGCGACTCGCCCTAATGTTACAGGTGGAAAATTTACAAAGGAAGATGTAGCCAACAAAAAAGTGAATCTCCTTTTCTTTGGAAATTTCCATAAAATGAAACTTAACGATTTTGAGTGGGCCATGGGAGAGATGATGCAAGATCGAGATTACCTTTACTCGTCCATGAAAAAAGATCTTTATTTTCTAGGATTGGTATTGCATCGAAAATACCGTATTTTACGGATAACCTATACTGTTTTCGTGATTGGCATTATTATAAGTGTTCTCGCTTTTACCATTGCTTTCCAATTTTCCGGAATAGACTAAGATTTAATTTCTTTCATTAAATCGCTATAGGTATAAAACGCTTTGTCTGCTTCGTTTTTATGGTATAGCACACTTACGCGTATCGCTTTAAGTCCAGTAACAGCTTGCAAATCTTCCAATTCAACTATTTCAACATCTGTTCCTACATACTTTTTTGATTGCAAGAATTTTATATACCTTAAATATTCGCGTTCGTCTTGTTTTTGAGAATATACAATAGTTATCTTCCCTTTTTCGGTAACACGTTTTTTTGTTCCTTTTATATAAGCCTTATCGACACGCTTTTTTACAATTTCATATCTGGCATTGTATGTGCCATCTACATCAAACTGTTTTTCATCCATTCTAAAACTTATGGATAATGGCTGATTGAAAACCAATACCATTGATGCAACATCTAAAGTTACAGGAAAGTTGGACTGCATTTGGTAATAAGCATTTTCCATTTCGCACATAACCTGTAATTGCCACAATCTTAAGTTGTAAAGATAGATAGGATTAAAGCTATCTTCTTGGGTGATCGATTCCCCAACATACATGTTATGCTCTACACCATCCGTTTTAAAACGCTCAAAATAATGTGGATACATTGCTTGTGCCTTAACCTGCTTTTTATCCAAAAGGGCTGCCATTTCCTTATTAATCAAAGCAATGGTGTCATCATAATCCTTTCTGTATTTATATACCAGATTAATCTTAGCATCAATACTTTCAAAATACTTATCAATTGCCAACTTTAGCTCTTCTTTTATATACAAATGCCTAAGTACCGATTCTATGTCTTGCTTAAAAAATTCGGAAATCTGCTGTTCGCTATCCACTTGAAAGTGCTTATTAAGCCCATCTAAATATGCATCTACCTGAAAGATAAACTGCTCGTAAATTGGCAGCGCTTCAATCTCTGAAGCTTTCTCTAAAATAGATTTTACGGCATTTAACTGCAATGTTAAATCCTTTCTTGTTGCAAGATTTCTAGCTTCAGAAGACCCCTTAATATCAATCTGTCCATATAACGGATAAACATCTTCAAAAGCTATTTTACTAAATGTTGCTGGCTCACCACTATATTCAGACTTAATAAACTTTCTGGCTTCTTTTTCAAATCGCCAATAAACACTCGGATGAATGGAAGTACATTCTTGTTGAATTACAGCTTCAATTAAGTTCTCTTCTTCTTTTCTGGAACGCTCCACAGCCGACACAATAAACGGCATTACATCTACCAATTTATTTGCATTAATGCTATTTAGAACTTGGGGCTTATCGGAAACTATTTCCAACACCCCCATCAAACCTTCATCATTAGCTACTGGTGCAAAAATGACACTCTTGATGTTTTGGTCGAACAAAATCTTTAGATGCGGTGCCTGATCTCCAACAAAAGCCAGTGTTTTCTCCACATTAGAAATAGAAAAATACTTATTCTCCTTCATTAGTTTATTATAAGACCAATTACATAAGGTATCGCGACAACTTGCATTTTCAAGGCCGTGTAATAAGAAGCTCGTTATACCTGCTCCATATACCTGTTCAAAAGTATCTTTCTCCGCATTGTAAGTAGAAAAGCCAACCTTAAGGTTATTAACCCCAAATAATGAATTGAAAATCTTTTGAAAATCCTCGCCATAATCTTTTTCTCTGTGCTTTCCTTTCTCTATGAGGTTAGACTTAATATTAGAAATAGACTGATCGTCTGTAACGTCGAACATATTTGAAATTACAAAACCCTTAAAAACATAACTATTGGGAGGAAACTTCGATTTCCATAGTTCAATGTTTTCAAAATTATCTAAGAGTTCATCATAATCCTCTTGGGTAATTTTAGGTGCTTTTTCTGTTGGGGTTATTTCACAAAAATCGGCATTATACATTATTTTATAAAACCGTGACACACCATTGGCATCAGGGATTTCATAATAAAAAGGTCTTTTAAAACTCACATTGAAACCATAACAGAACTTTAAAATAACGGCACAAGCCATAATGTAAGTATCATCTTCTGGCAGGTTCATTATTTTCAATTCGAAATCTTCGCCAGCCAAATCAATGATCTTTTTAAAACGCTCGGACTTGTTAAAAATAATATCTTGAAACGGCACTGATGCCGACTTAATTTCATTTTGTGTAAGAACAGGGCTAAAAGCATCTTGCAGAAGAAAATTGATCTGCTTCTTGTATGTATTCAGCAACGCAAAATCCGTAAAACCATCTCTTAATTCTGGATAGGGTTTTTGAACATCTAAAATCCGTTTAGCCTTATCCACTACAAACGCATCATCACTCGTGAGCATGTCTTCATACTGCTCTATAAGCTTATTAAAGCCTATTTTTAACAACATGGGAGACTCTGGTTGGTCATACTTTATCATCGCATCGTACTTTAGATATAGTAAAAATATTAATTATTTTGCTTAATAGTCGCTTATACAGCTATTATATTACAAAATCCACCAACCTATTTAAGCTAATTGTATAGTTTAATTTATACTCATTTACCCAAACAAAAAAGCACCCCAAATTTGGGATGCTTTTACTTTGTAATATAATTAAAATTACGTCGTTTAGCTTAAAGACACCGTTTCTTTTAAATAAGCTATCACATTTTCACTCACCTTTTCTCCTGTGAAGCCAAACTTCTCGTCTAGAACACCTGCAGGCGCTGAATAGCCAAAATGATCGACTCCAAAAACAGTACCGTTAGCCCCAACAAGTCCTTCCAGGTTTACAGGTAAACCAGCTGTCAAACCAAATAATGGTTTATTTTTAGGGATAATGCTATCTTGGTAAGCTTGAGGTTGTTGCCTAAATAACCCTTCTGAAATGATAGAAGCGATGCTAACCTTTATATTTTCTTTATCTTCTAATATTTTAGAAGCTTCAATAAGGGTCGATACTTCCGATCCGTTGGCAATTAATACAACATCTGGATTTTCAACTTCTTTTACTAAGTAACCACCTTTTTCGGCTGCCAAAGCGTCTCCATATCTTGAAGCGCCATTGGCAGGCACATCTTTAATACCTTGTCTTGACAGGATTAAACCAGTAGGTGTATCGCTGTTTTCCATAGCCATTTTCCACGCCACGCTTGTTTCTGATGAATCTGCTGGTCGCAATGCCAGGAAACCTGCTTTTCCACTGTGGTTCTTTACTTTTTCCAGTAAACGAATTTGAGCTTCTTGCTCTATAGGTTGGTGCGTTGGCCCATCTTCTCCTACTCTAAAGGCATCATGTGTCCACACATATTTTACAGGTAGTTCCTGGATAGCACTTAATCGGATAGCTGGCTTCATATAGTCTGAGAACACAAAGAAAGTAGCCACTACAGGAATAATACCTCCGTGTAAAGCTAAACCATTTGCAATACACGCCATAGTCAATTCGGCCACACCTGCTTGCAGGAACGATCCGCTAAAGTCACCTTTTTGAAGGGCATGTGTTTTCTTCAAGAATCCATCGGTTTTATCACTATTTGATAAATCGGCAGAGGATACGATCATATTCTCAACATTCTCGGCCAAGTACCCCAACACATTGGAAGAAGCTGCTCGCGATGCCAAGCCTGCTTTGTGCTCTATGGATCCAAAATCCAACTCTGGTAATTTTCCTGAGAAGAATTGATCCATCTTCGCAGCCAAAGCTTCATTTTCTTGTTTCCAAGCAGCAATCTCTGCTTTCTTTGCAGCAGCTTTTGCTGTTTTTTCGGCTACTAGTGTTTTATAAAAAGATGCTACGTCTTCGTAGATATCAAATGGGTTCTCTAAGCTAGCCCCTAAGTTTAGTAAGGTCTTCTCATAATCGGCTCCTGTATTACCTATAGGCTGCCCGTGTAACTCACAGTAACCTTCAAACGAACTCCCATCAGCAGCTACGCAACCTTTACCCATAATGGTCTTTCCTATAATTAAGGTTGGCTTTTCTGTTTCGTTATTGGCATCGGTTAAAGCTTGTCTTATCTGATCGTGGTCATGACCATCGATAGTTACAACTTTCCAACCCCAAGATTCATATTTCATAGCGGTATCTTCGGTTGTAACTTCTTCAACAGATGTCGATAATTGAATATCGTTAGAATCGAAAAACATAATAAAATTGCTCAAACCTAAATGTCCTGCAATCCTACCTGCTCCCTGAGATATCTCTTCCTGGATACCTCCATCAGAGATAAATCCATATACTTTATGATTGATCCAATCTCCAAAACGCGCTGCTAAAAACTTCGCTGCTATAGCGGCTCCCACTCCCATGGTATGTCCTTGTCCTAATGGTCCAGACGTATTTTCTATTCCCCTAGCTACATCAACTTCGGGATGCCCAGGAGTAATAGACCCCCATTGACGGAAATTTTCAAGATCGTTCTTAGCATAATTCCCCAATAAGTAGTATTGGGCATACATTAAAGTAGACAAGTGACCAGCGTCCATAAAAAATCGATCTCTAAAAGGCCAATTCATATCTGATGGATCGTAGTTAAAAAACTCCGAATATAAAATGTGCATAAAATCGGCGCCTCCCATCGGACCTCCAGGGTGCCCTGACTTTGCCTTTTCTACCATTGCAACAGCTAATGCTCTGATATTGTCTGCTGCTTGTTGATCAATTTTTTTGTTCATGTTTTACTTGTTTGATAACCTATTTAATTCTGCTTTTAATAAGGAACTTTTTATTGACAAAACCTTCAAAAAAAAAACAACTAATTATTTTATAATCAAAGGGCTTATATATGTCGCGGCAAAGGTAAGTTTAATTGCTTAAAATTAAAAGTATTAGTTTCAAAGGTTTTCGAGACAATTTTATTGAACTGTACTTTTTAGAATCCTACGATCTCCAAATAACATTATTATCAAAATATTTTTCAAAAAAACACCATAAACCAAAACTGCATCAAACACAAATTAAACTTCTGTTCCTAACCAAATCAGCTTTTATCGGCTAGTAAGTAAATTCATCTAAAAATTAAAGATTTTAAGTAACAAAACGCTCCAAAAACCTACTAACACTCTGTAAGTCAACACAAAAATACCTACTTATTTTGTTTAATGAAATAACCGACATGCTTAAACACACTTAGAATTTTAATAGAAACACCTTAGATTTTTCAAGGTTTTCCCCAAACTGAAGTATCTCGTTTCTCTATAAATTGCCACTTAAAAAAGGGAGTATAATTGAACAACTATTTTATCATAGAAACTGAAGAGCCTATTATAAATAGCATTATAAAGGTTTTAGATGATCTACCAGATTTTAATCTTATAGGTTGTTCTCATGATGCATCAGAATCTATGAACAGCATCTTAAAAGACATGCCCGATTTAATTTTTATTAATATCGACACGTCTATTGATGATCCTTTCGAACTTGTAAAGGAGACCAAGCAATACTTAAACAGTGATTCTGAATTTATAGCCATTTCCTCTTCAAAAGAAAAAACCTACGATGCTATTAAAACAGGTTTTTTTGATTATCTGCTAAACCCTGTTAGCGAATTAGAAATAAGAAAATCAATACTTCGATTTAAAAAAAAACGCCCTACTAAACTGAAAGAGACCATTTGCCTCAAATCCTATAAAGATTATAGGTATTTACGTACAGATGAGATTTTATTTTTAAAGGCTGACAACAACACAACCGACTTTCATATGCTTGATGGCAATACTATAAATGCTTTTAAGACCCTTAAAGCTTTCGAGTCTGTACTGCCGAAAAACTTTTTACGCATACATAAAAGTTATATTGTAAATAAAAATTATGTATGCCGCGTTAATTACGGAAAATTAACCTGTACCATTAAAAAGAATAATAATACCGTTCCGTTTACAAAGACCTATCAGGATAATATCGATTTTATGGTTAACACCTTTTCGAGGTCTTCTGCCCTACTTTTAAACTAAATCATTTCCCTTTCAAAAACCACCATTTCACTCACAGAACTTAGTGTTTCACTAAAGCTCATTTGATATGCTTTGAAGGGCTAAAACCGTCCCATATATTTGTCTTGTTAAGAAATTTCTACACTGATTAACAAGTAGTTACACCTGCTCTTTAATACAGTAAACACATGCGCATTACGAGTTTCAGCTAGTCTCTGGCTCAACACCCTATTGTTTAATTTTTAAAACGTAATGACATGCGAATTTTACGAACACTCATCGTTCTTTTTATTTTTTCTAATTTGATTATTTCTTGTACAAAACAAGACATTTCTGATGATGACACCTTAATTACAGATACAGAAAATGTGGTTGCTAATGACGACAATAAAAAGCCACCTCCACCACCTGAAGATTAATCTTAAAAACCTAAACTTACGTTTAGGTTTTTTTTATAGGTTTGTGTAAATCTTTTTTCACTTGAAAATAATCTTTAATAAATTCACCTTTAGTATTCCTTTTATCTTGTTATTAACAGCATGTAATTTAAAACAAGATGAAAGCGATAATTCAAATGAAATCAGAGTAAACATTTTATTAGAAGATTCTAAAAATAACTCATTTGATATAAATAAAAGAAGAACAAAATTACTTAGTGCATATAAGATCAATAAAACCGTAAATAATGAAACCTTAAAAAAAGATCTTTTATTAAAAATAATAGACCAAGCCATCAATCTTAAAGATTCAACACTATTTATAAACGCTAATAACTTCAGACTTTTATTATCAAAAAAATTGAACGATACCTTAAGTATTGGTGAATCCTTATCCCGATTTGGTAATTATTATTTTTTAAAAGAAGAATTTGACAGTGCTTACATAGCTTACAATCAAGCCTACAAACTATTCGATAAAATTCAAAACGATTACAATACGGGTAAAATGTTATACGGCATGGGAGCCATTAAAAGTAATTTAAGAGACTATACTGGGAGTGAAGTTTTAGCATTTAAAGCTATTGAATTATTAAAGCCCCTAAAAAAGAACACGTCCCTTCTCCTTTGCTATAACCTATTAGGAATAAACTTCTCTGAACTTAAAGAATATAACAAAGCCATAGTGCATTATAATAAAGCTCTGGAATATGCAAAGAAAATCACAAACCAAAGTTTTTATAGAGAAATCGGCTTGAACAATTTAGGATTAACTTATCATCATACAAAACAATACGATCATGCCATCTCTTTTTTTAAAGAAGCTTTAAATAGTCAGAATTTAAGAAAAAATGATATCGATTTATATGCTACCTTAATCGATAATTTGACCTATACTCAATTTCTTAACGGAGACACTTTGCAACTAGAAGAAAATTTCAACAAGTCTTTGAGAATACGAGACAGCATACATAATGTCTCAGGTGTTGTATTAAACAAACTCCATTTAGCAGAATTTTATATTTCCAAAAGTGATACGGCCAAAGCCTTGTCACATACCAAAGATGCCCACGTTTTGGCTAAAAATGTGGACAACCATCGTGACAGACTGGAAGCCTTAAAACTCCTTGCCAAACTCGATAAAAAAAATGCACCAGCTTATTTGGAAGAATATATTGCTTTAAACGACAGTTTACAGGCGCAAGAGCGTGCCGTCCGTAATAAGTTTACACGCATTCAATACGAAACCGACGAATATATTGAGGAAACCAAACGCCTGTCGCAACAAAACATACTCATCTCAATTATTGGAGGAGCACTAGTACTGGTTTTTGCGCTTCTGTATTTTATTAAACGGCAAAAAGCCAGAAACAAGGAGCTCCTTCTGGAAAGTGAACAACAAAAGATCAACCAGGAAGTGTATGCGCTTATGCTCAAACAACAATCCAAACTCGAAGAAGGGCGCTTACAGGAACGCCACAGAATATCTGAAGAACTACACGATGGCGTGTTAGGAAAACTGTTTGGCACCCGCGTTGGGCTGGGATACCTCACAATGGAAAATACCATAAGTGACCCCGAGGAGTTTAAGTCTTATTTACATGAGATACAGCAAATTGAAAAGGAGATAAGAGCTATTTCCCATGAGCTAAAACACGACATATTAACATCTAAAGCAGATTTTGCTTCCATTATAGAGCAATATGTATCCAATCAAAGTAGCCTTAATAATTTTAACTATACATTTAACAATAATGCAGACCTCCCCTGGAGTGCTATTGAGGACGAAGTTAAAGTAAGTGTATACCGCATTGTGCAAGAGGGCATTCAAAATATCGTAAAGCATGCGAAAGCAACTACTGTTGCAATAAGTTTTAATTTAACGTCCGAATCACTACATTTAACAATTACCGATAATGGTATCGGGTTTGACACAAAAAAACACAAAAGAGGCATTGGTCTCAAAAATATGGCATCCAGAGTATCCAAATTGAATGGCAAAATAAATATCAACGCTGCTAAAGGACAAGGAACCACTATAACAGTTACCATACCATTATAAATATGAATTATGGCAAGCACGTATAATGTTCTTATTGTAGACGACATCCTCTTTCATAATTGAAACTTCTAGATTAAAAGGCTTATATTCTGGGATATTTTCAGGACTTATTGCTTAACCTTTACTAAAAAACCTAATTATTACATCAATCATTTCTAATAAACCAACTCGCTTTTTACTTATAATAATATATGACTCAACTTTCGTTTAGGTTTTTTTTATAGGTTTGTGTAAATCTTTTTCACTTGAACATAATCTTTAAAAAATTCCCTTTAAGTATTTTTTTTATCTTGTTATTAACTGCATGTAATTTAAAACAAGATGAAAGCGGCAATTCAAATGAAATCAGAGTAAACCTTTTATTAGAAGACTCTAAGAACAACTCATTTGATGTAAATAAAAGAAGAACAAAATTACTTGGTGCTTACAACATCAATAATTCCCTAAGTAATGGCACTTTGAAAAAAGAGCTTTTTTTAAAGATAATGGACCAAGCCATTAATCTTAAGGACTCAACACTTTTTAAAAGCGCTTATAACTCTGGACTTTCATTATCAAAAAAGTTAAATGACACTTTAGGCATTGGTGAATCTTTATCCCGATTTGGAAATTATTATTTTTTAAAAGAAGAATTTGACAGTGCCTATATAGCTTACAATCAAGCCTACAAGCTATTCAATAAAATTAAAAACAACTACAATGCTGGAAAGATGCTATACGGTATGGGCGCCATTAAAAATAATTTAAGAGACTATACAGGGAGTGAAGTTTTAGCGTTTAAAGCCATTGAATTGCTAAAGCCACTAAAAAAAAACACCTCTCTTCTTTTTTGCCATAACCTTTTGGGAATAAACTTTTCAAACCTTAAAGAATATGATAAAGCCATAATCTATCATAAAAAAGCTTTGGAGTATGCTAGTAAAATAAAAAACGAAAACTTATACAGGGAAATTAGCTTAAACAGCTTGGGTTTAGTTTACAGAGCAACAGGTAATTACAAATTATCTATTGATTATTTTGAAAAAGCTTTGCGAAACACCTCTTTAAGAAAAAACGACACTCATTTATATTCTATTGTAATTGATAATCTAACCTATACTCGATTTCTTAACGGAGATACTCTACAACTGGAAGAAAATTTTAATAAGTCTTTAAGAATACGGGATAGTATGCACAATGTCTCAGGTGTAGTTATCAGTAAATTACATTTAGCCGAATTTTATGCTTCCAGAGGAGATTCTGCCAAAGCTTTAATCTATACAAAAAACGCTTCTAATTTAGCTAAAAGTGTTGATAACCATCGTGACCGGTTGGATGCTTTGAAACTCCTTGCCAAACTCGATAAAAAAAACGCCCCAGCCTATCTGGAAGAGCACATTGCTTTAAACGACAGTTTACAGGCGCAAGAGCGTGCCATACGCAATAAGTTTACACGCATTCAATACGAAACCGACGAATATATTGAGGAAACCAAACGCTTATCGCAACAAAATTTATTTATATCTATTATTGGAGGAGCACTAGTACTGGTTTTTGCGCTTCTGTATTTTATTAAACGGCAAAAAGCCAGAAATAAGGAGCTACTTCTGGAAAGTGAACAACAAAAGATCAACCAGGAAGTGTATGCCCTTATGCTCAAACAACAATCCAAACTCGAAGAAGGGCGCTTACAGGAACGCCACAGAATATCTGAAGAACTACACGATGGCGTGTTAGGAAAACTGTTTGGCACCCGCGTTGGGCTGGGATACCTCACAATGGGAAATACCATAAGTGACCCCGAGGAGTTTAAGTCTTATTTACATGAGATACAGCAAATTGAAAAGGAGATAAGAGCTATTTCCCATGAGCTAAAACATGACATATTAATATCTAAAGCTGATTTTGCTTCCATTATAGAGCAATATGTATCCAATCAAAGTAGCCTTAATAATTTTAACTATACATTTAACAATAATGCAGACCTCCCCTGGAGTGCTATTGAGGACGAAGTTAAAGTAAGTGTATACCGCATTGTGCAAGAGGGTATTCAAAATATCGTAAAGCATGCGAAAGCAACTACTGTTGCAATAAGTTTTAATTTAACGTCCGAATCACTACATTTGACCATTTCTGACAATGGTATTGGATTCGACCTTAAAAAGAATAGGAAGGGCATTGGTTTAAAAAACATGGAATCGAGGATATCGAAACTTAATGGAAAAATAACCATTAACTCTATTAAAGATGAGAGCACATCGATAATTATTACAATACCTGTTTAAAAATTGAATATGGCACGTACCTATAATGTTCTGATCGTAGATGATCATCCTTTAATTATTAAAGCCTATGATAGTGCTTTACAACACATTAGTAAACAAGATCCAAATGTAAATTTCAACATTGAAACAGCTAGGGATTGTGATTCTGCCTATCAAAAAATCACTGAATCGCAAATCAACGATGGGATCGATCTTGTTTTTTTAGATATAAAGCTTCCTCCATCAAAGGATGGAAAGATCATATCGGGCGAAGACCTTGGCCTAAAAATAAGAGAGGAAATAGACACTGTTAAGATTATTATATCAACTATGTTTGATGACAACAACAGGTTACATAGTATTCTTAAAAATGTTAATCCAGATGGATTTCTAATAAAGAGCGAACTAACTCCTGACATTCTAACTGATGCAATTACCACCGTTTTAACAAGTCCGCCCTACTATAGTAAACCAGTCTTAAAATTACTCCGAAAAATGTCTACTACTAACTTTGTATTAGACAGTATTGACAGAAAGTTACTCTTCGAATTATCAAGAGGCACAAAAATGAAAGAGTTGCCCAATATTTTATTACTTTCCATTGCTGCTTTAGAACGCCGTAAACGCATACTTAAAGAACTTTTTAATGTCGTTGGCAAAGGTGACAGAGCATTGATTGACGCCGCCGAAGAAAAAGGTTTTATTTAGTTAAGACAAATTTAAAACCCACCCTAACCCTGTGAACAACATAATAGTATTAAAACCAAAACACTTTAGAATCTCATTAAGAAAAAATAACTTTTTGCAAGAACCCTGTTAACCCTGAAACATTACATTACAAACATAATTCCCTGGTGTTTCTATATTTTTCTTAAAAAACGTACCCTCTCATAAATCAACAGCGTGATTTATTGAAACCATGAATACAAAGCATATATTTTAGTTAACTTTTGCTTCTACCTCTTTTTGATATTGACTTGGTGTTTTTCCTGTAACATTTTTAAATATTCTATAAAAAGCAGATTTGGAATTAAAACCACAATCTCCTCCTATAGAAGAAATTGTTTGGTGCTGATACCTTAAATCCATTAGTCGCTTCTTCACTTCTTCTACTCGATAATAATTGACATAATCATAAAAATTCAAACCAACATAATCATTTAACAGCATCGACAAATGATTTGAAGAAACATCAATCTTATTTGCTAAATTACTTAATCTTAAGTCTGGATCTAAATATAATTTTTCTGATTTCATCAACACCTCTAAAGCAACTAACTTTTCTTTATTTTCTGAATCTATTTCTGGGATTACTACTTCTGTTTTTTGGGGTTTTCGTAATGCCTTTCTATTCTGTCTTCCAATCAACACCCCTGTTATTAAAAATGGTATTAGTATTATTAAGCTAACTATAACCACTTTAAGCATCTTACTATTCAGCACATCCGACTTAACATAAACATCTAAATAGATTGGAGCATTATTCCATACACCATCATTGTTGGCAGCCTTTACTTTAAAACGATACCTGCCTGAAGGCAAAAGAGAATAGATTGCCAAGGGATTTTTACCAGAAATCCGACTCCAATTTGCATCAATCCCATCTAACTTATAAAGGTATTCATTTCTATATGCTGAAGAATAGGACAAAGCCGAAAATTCAATCTCAAATCTATTTTTCCCAAAAGGCAAGGTTATTTCACTCCCTGACTGCAATGGTGAACCCAATACAATAACTAAGTGTTCGTGTGGTCGGTACGGCCAAACATGAACACCGTGTTGACTGAACCGGTTTTGGTCG
>NZ_BAABCY010000098.1:0-1716 GCF_039539345.1 Snuella lapsa
TTGTTTTGGCTTGGTGGTAAACCGAAAGTGATTTCCTTCGAACTGCCCTACTGTATATACACAGAACGTTGTAAACAATTTAAAAAAAACACAACGAATGAAAAAAATAAGATTTTTATGTGGGATTCTGATTTCTTTAATACTCTTATCATCTTGTTCAACAGATGAAACTAGTATAAAAAATGGATTTACACTAAATGGAAATTTTTACGAAACTAACTTTGCCATGTCTAGCAATGGGAATCCATATTATTTAATCTTTTACAACTCTTTAAATGAGGACAATCCCAATCTTTTTGAAGGACAGTATGGATATTTTATTTTAATTTCTGGGGAGCAAATAGATGCAATTCCTTTACTAAAAGGAACATATACCACAAAAAATGGCCCAAATAGTTTTTTTGGAATAGATGGTCATCATCCTATTGAATTTTTTGGAGATTCGGGAGAAGGAAATTACGTTGCTTCAGAATTTTGGCATCAAGACGAAGATTTTAAATATGGTACTGTTACTATCAACTCTATAACTTCAATATCAGAGGGATTAAGTAATCAAGTTACTGAAATTGATGTAGATTATACCTTTCAATGGGATGGAATAACCGTAAAAGGTAATTACAATGGAAAGGTTACGCCTAATTAAGGACTGTCTGACACCATGTGCAACTTTCCATTTGCAATCAGTCGTAAGAGATGATACCCTGTTCTATTTAAAAGCTTTATAATCTGTTATGAAAAAATTATTTTTACTAATCCTGCTTGTTTCCCAACTAACCTTTTCTCAAACTATAACAATAGACGAAGGTCAAACTTTAAAAATTAAGAAAGTAAAAATAGCAGATGGAAATATCAAATCTGACTCAAAAGAAAATACAAAGGTTTTAATATTTCAGTGTGTAATTAAGTCTAACGTAAAAAAGTCTGTCGACATTAATGCTTTTAGTTTATTAGATGTAGAAAATAAAATCCGCTATAGACTTATACGATTTGAAAGTTGGAAAGGTAAGTCCTCGATAGGATTTGGACATTCAACTGAATCATATTTAAAGACTGAAATATTGGATAAAAATGGAAATCCTTATGAATTATTACCCAAATATGACCCTTCTAAGAAAGATTCTTTTTATGACTACAATTTTGATGGATTCACAAATTGTGAAATTCCATTAGATTTCGGCTCAAACAAGAGACATGCTTTCAATGAATTATTATCAAAGAACAAAAGGTTAGTATCGGTAGTATATTTCCCTGAATCCAAATGGGATGAATTCTTTAGTCAATTACAGTTTCCGATACTAATTAAAGAAAAGAAACCAAAACTAGAACTTTGTTATAAGAAAAAAGTGATTTATAAAATTGAATATGAATAATAAAACTGTTTACAATAACTAAGCGTTCGTGTGGTCGGTACGGCCAAACATGAACACCGTGTTAACTGAACCGGTTTTGGTCGATTAGCCTACTATGGGGATTGCCTTGTTTTAAGTGTGTTTGTTTTAGAAGCGCTTATAGTATTTAACTACTAAATTTGTTGTTAAGCCCTGTGTCGTGGCTTGGCATTTGGCCGTCTTCGGCAATTTGGCTTTAGTCTTAGGTTTATTTTTTGTCCATTCTCTAGATTCTCTAGATTTTGGGCAATAGCTGTCTGTTACGTGCTTAGCAACGTTGCTTTTTTGGGGGCATATTTAGTTTTTCCAACCAATAGTTTGGTGGCCC
>NZ_BAABCY010000099.1:0-100878 GCF_039539345.1 Snuella lapsa
TATTCATAGAGACACTGTTTTTTCAAAAATAACCCTATTTTTTGAATTATGATGTATTACGGATATTCAATAAAATTATTTCTTTAATTCACTTTCATTCGGAATAGGATTAACACCATAGGTATCAAACAAATATACTAAAGCTGTCATCGTTGCAGCTCCCAACTCCAATTCCCGTTTATTAACGGCGTCAAACGTATCATTACTTGCATGATGGTGATCAAAATAACGTTGCGAATCAGGTCGTAAGCCTGCCAACACGTTAGTACTTGTTTTTAAAGGTCCTACGTCTGCTCCACTACCAGCCTTTTCAAAGTAGTGTATCAAATAAGGTTTAAACAAGTGCTTCCAAGCCAATACCTGATTAAAACTTACATCGCTACAATCGAATGCAAACCCGCGAGGCGTAAATCCCCCAGCATCACTTTCCAATGCAAATATGTGATTTTCTCCTTTTTGTTTAGCTTCCTGAGCATATTTGGTGGCACCCCTTAAGCCATTCTCCTCATTCATAAATAGCACTACGCGAATACTTCTTTTAGGCTTTACCCCAGATTCTTTAAGTAATCTTAAAACATCCATGGATTGCACAACACCCGCTCCATCATCATGAGAGCCATCTCCCAAGTCCCAAGAGTCCAAATGACCACCAACAAGTATATACTCATTAGGGTACTCACTTCCTGTAATTTCACCAATAACATTATACGATTGTACATCCTTTAACTGTTTGCAGTTTTGCTTAAAATACAGTTGTGTTTGGCCATCCAGCTTTAACATGGTACTCAACAACTCCGCATCATTAGTGCTAATTGCTGCCGAAGGAATACGCTTTTCTACTGGCAAGTCATTATACTTCATACTTCCTGTATGGGGGAAATCATCCAACCTCAAGTTCATAGAGCGCACAATAACACCTACAGCGCCATATTTCGCTGCCTCAACAGCACCACTATAACGCTGGTTAACACAGCCACCATAAGCTTCATAGGTTATTATTAAATCGGCCTGCATGGGTCGGTTAAAAAAAACGATCTTACCTTCTACATTGCCCCTACCCAAAGCTTCCAATTCTTCAAAGCTCTGCACTTCTACAACATTAGCTTTAATTCCTAATGCCGGTGTTGCTACAGAACCTCCCAAAGCACAAATATTTACTGTTGTAGATTTTCCTGCTGCAGACTCTATATATGCATGCTCTTTAATACCGCGAACCCATTTAGGCACCATAACAGGTTGTAACCAAACCCTATCCAAACCTAATTTATCAAGTTCTTCCTTTGTCCACTCCACTGCCTTTTGAGCATTTAAAGAACCTGACAAGCGCCCTCCTATTTGATTTGACAAATAACGTAACCACTCGTAGCTCTGTCCATTAGTTAAAGAAGTTGAATATATTGTTTTTATTACCTCTTTGTCTGTTTGAGCTCCAACAAGGACAAAACAAAACATACAGAACGAAAAAGTAACTGTTTTTAATAAGCGCATATTTTTTTTGGCTAAAGATAGCATTTATTACAGGCTTGAAATCAAAAAGAAATCATAAAATTCAGTACTATCAACTTAGTAAATTAGTCAACATCACATAGTTCCAACTGAGACAAATAATTAGAGGTTAAATCCTTTAGGCCATTAACAAAGTATGTTTTTATTTCTTCTACACTTTTAGTTTTTATGGTTTCCGTCTTATCGATTGGCTTAAATACTTCGTACTTACAATTACAAGTTTCTAAAAGTTCATTATAAGTCTTAATATTGGTCGCTATTACTTCATTATAGGAATTTATAAGTTGTTCTTTTTTTAAATCAAGTTCCTTTTGCTTTTGTTCTTCGATCTTAGCTTTTATCTGTTGTCCTTTTAATCGCAACTCTTCCTGCATTTCCTTTAGCTTATTTTGTTCGTGCTGTAATGTTGCAATATCATTATTCAATGTTTCAGGAGCCGCTTCTTCTGTTTTCTTTGCCGTATTTCCAACAGTACATTTATCCAGTTCAATAATACTCTGCTTGGCCAAATCACGAGCCCGTTTCACATAAAACCGACCATCCTCAAAAGTTTCGGCATTATCAACATGAGCCAACAGCTCAATACCATCGTAAGCATTATCATAAGCTGTTTCACAATTGCAGGCTTTCAACTTTGGCTTGGCTCGTTTAAAAGCCTCTAACGATCTGTTTGCATAGTATTTTAAATGCGTAATATTATTGGATTTGTAAGCAGACTTTACATGGGAATAGGCATAAACAAGATCGGAATCAACATCGTTAAACTGTTCTTGTGCTTGAAACTTTGAATAAATAATGACGATTACGAAAAATAGGTAATGTTTTTTCATGGTATTGGGGTTAAATTAATAAGTAGGTGTTCCAAAAATATCAAAAACATAATAACTTAGCTTGCAGTTCATCGAAATTATTGTTTTATTATATTTACTAATTCATAACCAACATCTCTTTATATGATTAAAATAACACCTCAAGACTTTATAATAGATTCTCAAATAAAACTAAAAGACCAACCTTCGCTCTACGACTTAGACGCCTCCAAAAAGAACATTGAAGACGCTTTAAAATTTATGACAAAAAAGCTGGGAAAGCTTCAAAACACCATGTACGCGCATAGTAAATATGCCGTTTTGGTTTGCTTACAGGGCATGGACACATCTGGAAAAGATAGTTTAATAAGAGAAGTTTTTAAAAATCTAAATGCACAAGGAGTCGTTGTTCATAGCTTCAAGGTTCCCACCGAAATAGAATTAAAGCATGACTTTTTATGGAGGCATTATATAGTACTGCCCGAACGCGGTAAATTTGGCGTATTTAACAGGACGCATTATGAAAATGTTTTGGTAACACGAGTACACCCTGAATATATTTTAAATGAAAATATTCCTAGTGTTAAATCGGTAGACGATATTAATGATGCTTTCTGGGACAAACGTTTTGAACAGATAAATAATTTTGAAAAGCATATTTCGGAGAATGGCACCATTATTTTCAAGTTCTATTTAAACCTATCAAAGGAAGAACAAAGAAAACGCCTGTTAAGACGCCTAAACAAACAAGAAAAAAATTGGAAATTCTCACCAGCCGACCTTAAGGAGCGTAAACTATGGGATCGCTATCAAGAATGCTATGAAGATGCAATAAACAGAACATCTATGCCTCACGCTCCATGGTATAACATCCCGGCAGACGACAAAGCCACTGCCAGGTATATCGTTGCCAAAATAATGTATGAAACACTCAGTAAATATACCGACATCCAGGAGCCTGAGTTAGATGATGATATTAAGGCCAATTTAAAGCTTTATAAAAGTCAGTTAGAAAGCGAATAAATACCGTCCATAAAATCAATTCCAGCATCACATGAAGAACTCCATTGCCGAGCGCGTGAGCGATTTTTTAATAAGCTATCCACCTTTCGACAAACTCGAACAAAATGATTTATTGAAAATCGCCAAAGAGGTTAATATATTGTATCTAGAAAAGGGAGATGTTGTTTTTAATAAAGAGGATGCATACCATAACTATTTTTATATTGTCCGAAACGGAGCTGTAAGCCTATATCACCACACCAATGACAACAGCATGAACATGGTAAGCATCAATGATGCTGGCGATATCTTTGGTGTTAGACCCCTGATTATAGAAGAAAACTATAAGCTTACCGCAATCGCTAATGAAGAATCCATTGTTTATGGTATTCCCATCGAAATTTTTAAATCGGTTACCAATAACAATGTTAAAGTATACAAATACCTTATAACCTCATTTGCTTCCAACGCATACGATCCCTATACAACAGAAGAAAATGAAAAAATATTTGTAGACTACCTCCCCAATCAATCAAATGACATTGCTTTCTTTCAAACCGCCAATTATACAAAAAAACCTGTCACCTGTTCTACAAATGCTACTTCTAAAGAAGCCGCTATTAAAATGAGTAAACATAAAATTGGTTGCATAATAGTTGTTAATAACCAAAAACATCCAGTAGGTATTATTACCAATAGCGATCTTAAAAATAAAATTGCAACAGGTTTATTTCCTATAAACACACCTGTTGCCAATATTATGACAAGTCCGGTTATAACAGACCAAAAAGATATAACTGTTGCACAGGGTCAGTTACAAATGATTAAACACAGCATAGGACATTTATGTATTACTAAAGATGGTACTGTCAACTCTAAACTAATTGGCGTTTTAACACACCATGACATTTTGGTTGACCTAGGGAACAACCCTTCCTTTATATTAAAAGAAATAAAACGTGCCAAACGCACCAGAACTTTAAGAAGCGCTAGGCAAAAAACCAATAGCCTATTAAAAAGTTATCTCGACCAAAATATACCCTTATCGCATATTCTAAAATTGGTTTCAAAAATTAATGATGCGGTTACTGTACGTGCTATAGAACTATCTATTGATAAAATGCCTGCACCCCCACCTGTTAAATTTTCTTGGTTGGCTATTGGAAGTCAGGGAAGAAACGAACAGCTGTTGTTTACCGATCAGGATAATGCCCTCGTATTCGAGGACGTAACAGAAGACAACTATGAAGAAACCCAAAGTTATTTTTTAGAGCTTTCAAGACTTATAACCAAATCATTGAACAAAATTGGATTTGAATACTGTGAAGCCGAAATGATGGCTAGCAACCCAGAATGGTGCAAATCATTATCCAGATGGAAAAAACAATTTACAGATTGGATACTTAATCCTAATGAAAAAGCAATATTACTATCCTCAATCTTCTTTGATTACAGTAGGGTTTATGGCGACAAAAATCTGGAAAATGAATTAACAGAGACCATTTACAAAACATTAGGTAATACCTCATTGTTTTACAGCTTCCTAGGTAAAGATGCCTTAAAAAGTCCTTCACCACTAGGCTTTTTTAAACAGTTTTTAGTAGAACAAAATGGTGAACAAAAAAACCTTTTCAACATAAAAAAGAGAGCCCTCATGCCTCTTATCGATGCCGCACGCTTACTAACTTTAAGCAAGCAAATTAAAGGCGTAAACAATACAGCTGAACGCTATGAAAAATTAGCAGAATTAGAACCTAACAACAAAGAGTTATTCCAATCTTGCGCCTATGCCTTTAAGGCTTTACTTAAGTTTAAAACCAAACAGGGCTTAATGCATAACGATTCTGGTAAGTTTATAAAACTAGAGTCACTATCTAAAGAGGAAAAGTTAAAACTTCGCCGCTGTTTTAAACCTATTAATGAAGTACAAGAGTCTATTAAGCTCCGCTTTAACTTAACCAATTTTATGTAGATGAAACTTTCCTGGTTTAATAAAAAAAGAAAAGAATATCCTGACTTCTGGCACATCTACTCCAATAAATTTGAGAAACAACCAAGGGAAACGATTCAAAATACGCGATTCGTTGCACTTGATACCGAAACTACCGGATTTAACATAAAGGAAGACAGGATACTTTCCATTGGAGCTGTAGCCTTTAGCAATAAAGTTATTCAAGTAAACAACTGTTTAGAACTTTATCTAAAGCAAGATGTTTTTAAACCAGAAACAGTAAAAATACACGGCCTAATGAAACATAGCGATCTGGAAAAAATTACAGAACTTGAAGCAATAAAAATATTTCTAGATTATATTAAAGATGCCGTACTTATTGCCCACCACGCCAATTTTGATAAAAATATGCTAAACGAAATGCTTTTAAGACATAACTTAGGCAAACTAAAAAATACATTTATCGATACAGGTTTCTTGTATAAAAAGTCGAAACATATTATTTACCAAAACCATTTAAACCATTATACACTAGACGATTTATGCAGAGAGCTAAACGTTCCTAAAGTAGATCGTCATACTGCCACAGGAGACGCTCTTATTACAGCTTTTGCATTCTTAAAAATACTGGCCAGACTGGACAAGAAAAAGGAATTAAAATGGGACTATTTACTCAAATCGTAAATAATCCCATTTCTATTAAATACACTAATTATATAATATCTATTCTATAACATTATCCATAATGTCTTGTACCACTTCTGGATTAAGTAAAGTACTGGTATCCCCTAAGTTAGATGTATCACGTTGCGCTATTTTTCTCAATATACGCCTCATAATCTTTCCTGATCTTGTCTTAGGGAGCCCTTTAGTAAACTGGATCTTGTCCAGTTTGGCAATAGGCCCAATGTGTTCGGTAATAATCTGATTAATTTCTTTCCTAACATTATTATGATCGCGGTACTCGCCTGTATCCTTCAATATCACATAACCATATAAAGCATTTCCCTTCACATCATGTGGGAAGCCTACTATGGCAGACTCTGCCACTGCAGGGTGCTCATTAATGGCATCCTCTATTGGTGCCGTACCAAGGTTGTGACCAGAAACAATAATAACATCATCCACACGGCCAGTAATACGGTAGTATCCAACCTCATCTCTCAAAGCACCGTCACCAGTAAAGTATTTGTTCTCAAATGCCGAAAAATAAGTATCTTTATAACGCTGATGATTTCCCCAAATGGTCCGTGCCATACTAGGCCAAGGGAACTTAACACATAAACGACCTTCTACCTGATTTCCTTTTAATTCCTTTCCATGTTCATCCATGATAGCCGGTTGTATACCTATAAACGGCAACGTAGCATAGGTAGGCTTGGTTGGTGTTACAAATGGGATAGGTGTAATCATGATACCCCCAGTTTCCGTTTGCCACCAAGTATCTACAATCGGACTTTTCTTCTTACCAATATTATCGTTATACCAGTGCCAAGCTTCCTCATTGATAGGCTCCCCTACCGATCCAAGCACCTTTATAGAACTTAGATCATACTGCTCAACCAATTCCATTCCTTGTTTTGCCAAGGCGCGAATAGCTGTTGGAGCAGTATAGAACTGATTTACTTTATGTTTTTGAACTATTTCCCAGAAACGACCAAAGTTTGGATAACTTGGTACACCTTCAAACATAACGGTTGTAGCGCCATTTGCCAAAGGCCCATAAACTATATAACTATGCCCAGTTATCCATCCGATATCTGCCGTACACCAATATACATCATTCTCTCTATATTGGAATACATTCTTAAATGTATAAGCCGTATATACCATATAGCCTGCGGTAGAATGTACCATACCTTTTGGCTGTCCTGTAGAACCCGAAGTATACAAAATAAACAAAGGATCTTCAGCATCCATAACTTCTGCCTTACAACTCGTAGAAGCTTCATCTAAAAGCGGCTGTAGCCATTGATCCCTTCCTTCTTTCATATTAATATCTGAATGGATACGTTTGGCCACCAACACATTTGTAACACCTGGGCAGCTCTCTAAAGCTTCATCCACGATGCCTTTTAAATCAATAGTTTTCGCTCCACGATACGATCCGTCGCTGGTAATAACCATCTTACAATCACAATCGTTAATTCGAGTTGCCAATGCTGTAGAAGAAAAACCAGCAAATACTACCGAATGAATTGCTCCTATACGCGCACATGCCAATAATGCAATTGCTAATTCAGGAATCATAGGTAGGTAAATACAAACGCGATCACCACGCTTTACCCCTTGACTTTTCAGTACATTAGCAAATTGATTTACCCGCCCATGCAACTGCTTATAACTAATATGCTCGGCGGGTTCGTTTGGATCATTCGGTTCGAAAATAATGGCTGTTTTATCTCCACGTGTTGACAAATGCCTGTCAATACAATTCTCTGTTATATTTAGTTGCGCACCTTCAAACCATTTAACTTCTGGCTTACTAAAATCCCAACTTAAAACATTATCCCATTTTTTTTGCCACATAAAATGCTCTTCTGCTACTTCTTCCCAAAAATTCTCGGGTTCCCGCACCGACTTTCTGTATACTTGATAGTATTCCTCTAAATGTTTTATGTGATAATTACTCATGGTTTATGTCTTATTTTGTTTTAGTTTAAAGTTAATGAAAACGCTAATATAACGATTTTATAAAACCGCCTTAATTTCTTCTATAAATCGTTCAGCCAAACTATCGGCACTGTTTTGTGAAGTACTTTCGGTATAAATACGAATAATTGGCTCTGTGTTTGATTTTCGTAAATGCACCCATTCCGAATCAAAATCAATTTTAACACCATCAATAGTACTAATGTCCATATCCTTATACTTATCAGCAATAGCTTCTAAAACAGCATCTACATTAATTTCGGGTGTTAATTCTATTTTATTCTTACTCATAAAATAATTAGGGTAGCTTTCCCTTAAGTCCTTACACGATTTTTTAGATGTTGCCAAATGCGATAAAAATAACGCTACACCTACCAAAGAATCCCTTCCATAATGAGAAGCTGGGTAAATAATACCGCCATTACCTTCACCTCCTATTACAGCATTGGTAGCCTTCATCAGGGTAACAACATTTACCTCACCAACAGCACTTGCCTGGTGTTTTTGTCCGTGTTTTTCTGAGATATCGCGCAATGCCCTTGATGAAGATAAATTAGACACGGTATCACCTTTTGTTTTTCCAAGAACATAATCGGCACATGCTACCAAAGTATACTCTTCACCAAACATAGAACCATCTTCGCAAATAAGCGCTAAACGATCCACATCGGGATCAACAACAATTCCAAAATCTGCTTGTTCTTTTACCACCAACTCCGAAATATCGGTTAAATGTTCCTTTAAAGGCTCAGGATTATGAGGAAAATGTCCATTAGGCTCACAGTACAATTCTACACACGTAACACCCAAAGTGTTCAATAAAGCTGGAATAGCAATGCCTCCTGTAGAATTTACAGCATCAACAACCACTTTAAAGTTGGCATTTCGTATCGCTTCAACATCAACGAGGTCTAATTTTAAAACCTCGTCGATGTGTTTATTGATGTACCCTTTTTTCTTAATATATACGCCCAAAGCATCTACTTCAGCAAAAGTATAAGCATCATTTTCTGCTATTTCCAAAACAGCAGCGCCATTTTCAGCATTTAAAAATTCGCCTTTTGCATTAAGTAGCTTAAGGGCATTCCATTGCTTCGGATTGTGGCTTGCCGTAATGATAATACCACCATCGGCATTTTCTAAAGGCACTGCAACTTCAACAGTGGGCGTTGTAGACAACCCTATATCGGTTACATTTATCCCCAAACCAACCAAAGTGTTACAAACCAAACTACTTACCATTTTACCAGAAATTCTGGCATCCCTTCCAACTACAACCGTTAGGTTTTCTTTATCGGATTGCTCTTTTAGCCACATACCATAGGCCGCTGCAAATTTAACTGCATCTATGGGTGTTAAATTGGTATCTACTTTTCCTCCAATTGTACCTCGGATTCCCGAGATTGATTTAATTAACGCCATCTAATAAATAACTATACTACCTAAATTAAAATACCCATCTAACAAAAGCCTCCATCGCCGCATATCGTGACATTCCTAACAAATCGTATAGATCGGCTGTTTCCTTATTTCTATCTTCAGCACGTTGCCAGAACTCTCTACTATCAGTTCCCTGGAATACCACACCGTCTTTTTGGGACTGGTGTTTAAAAATTCCGTGGCGCTTCTCTAAGACCTGGTCAGGACTCATTGGAACCGCCATTTCAATCTCTTCTATACCCCATTCTTGCCAAGCCCCTCTATATAACCAAACCCAGCAATCTTTCATAAAATCTTTATCCTTTAAGCGTCTAACCGATTCAAAGATAGCATCAAGACACACTTTGTGTGTACCATGTGGATCGGCCAAATCGCCTGCAGCATAGATTTGGTGTGGCTTAACTTTTTCAATAAGATCCATTGTAATCTTAATATCGTCTTCCCCTACAGGGTTTTTCTCAATAGTTCCTGTTTCGTAGAAAGGCAACTCCATAAAGTGGATATTTTCATCTGGTAACCCAACAAAATGACTCGTTGCGCGTGCCTCTCCTTTTCTTATTAAACCTTTAATATATCTAACCTCAGGAATATCGATCTCACTGTTCTTTTTCTCTCTTAAAAAAGTTAAAGCTTTTTGGTAGATAGCGTCAGCCTCTGGGCTTACAATTCCGAATTTCTCGTTGTAATCGCATACAAAATTTGCAAAACGTAAGGCTTCATCATCCGCTACAGCAATATTTCCTGAAGTCTGATACGCTACGTGTACGTCATGACCCTGGTCTTGTAAACGCTTAAAGGTCCCTCCCATACTAATAATATCATCATCGGGATGCGGACTAAAAATCAACACACGCTTCCTAGCTGGTTCTGCACGCTCTGGACGATACGTATCATCCGCATTGGGTTTTCCTCCAGGCCATCCTGTAATGGTATGCTGCAAGTCATTAAATATCTTAATATTAATATCGTAAGCCGGCCCTGAATCTGCTAACAGATCACTCATACCGTTCTCGATATAATCGGCATCAGTAAGCATTAAAATAGGTTTCTTTAAATCAAGTGCTAAACCTAAAACAGCTTTTCTTATTAGCTTATCTGTCCACGTTACCTTTTCAACTAACCAAGGTGTCTTGATACGCGTTAACTTAGATGATGCTTCTTTGTCTATAACAAACGTAGCATTATCGTGCTCTTGTAAGAAAGAAGCTGGAACCTGGGTTGTAACCGTACCTTCTACAGATGCTTTAATGATATTGGATTTGCGTTCACCCCAAGCCATTAATATAACACGCTTGGCTTCCATGATCTTTTTTACTCCTAATGTAATAGCCGTTCTTGGTGTATTACTCAAACCCGAAAAATCACCACTGGCGGCAACCCTTGTAATATGATCTAAAGCAACCAAACGGGTTTTGGAGTTTTGAAGCGATCCCGATTCGTTAAAACCGATATGACCATTTCCTCCAATTCCCAGTATTTGCAAGTCTATACCCCCTAAAGCTTCTATCTTAGCTTCGTACTCATTACAATAAGCAGATATTTCCTCTTTAGACAGAGTACCATCCGGAATATGAACGTTTTCCGGCAATATATCAACCTGGTTGAACAACAGTTCGTGCATAAAGCGCACATAGCTATTAACTGAGTCCGGTTCCATTGGATAGTATTCATCCAAATTGAAAGACACAACATTTTTAAAGCTTAATCCTTCTTCTTTGTGCAAACGCACTAATTCTGCATACAATCCTTTAGGCGTTGACCCTGTAGCCAATCCCAAAACGCACGATTGGTTGCTACGTTGCTTCTCGATTATCAAGTCGGCAATTTCTCTTGCAACAGCTTTAGAGGCTACCGATGAATCTTCAAAGATAACGGTACCTATATTCTCAAATCTTCTTTCAAATCCTGTGGATTTATCTACACTACTTTTTAACATGGGTTCTGTTTTTGTAATTCCCTTTTACTTACTTAGATTAAATTATGATTGTTTAAGTGTAAAAACTTAATTAGTTCTATGATTAATTTTTTGTCCAGCTTTTCATATTATGACCCCATAGAGCAAAGAATAATATGATCGCATAACATGGAATTAATATCCAGTAGCTGCTTGTTGAAGCTGTTGCTAGTGCTTCCACCTCTTCAACACCACTAGTTATTAATTTATGTTTACCTGCATCTACCAATCTTCCGTACAATGGCGGTATAATTGCACCACCTGCAATTGCCATAATCAATAAGGCCGATGCTGTTTTTGTAAATTTACCTAAGCCTTCCAAAGTTAACGGCCATACAGCTGGCCATACCAATGCGTTGGCTATACCTAAAGCAGCAACAAATAATACCGATGTAAACCCTGTTGTAGATAGTATACAAATACTAAATACAATTCCTAAAGCTGCACTTATTTTTAATGCAGTATCTTGCTTTAAGTATTTAGGAATTAAGAATACACCTAATGCATACATTGTAATCATTGCTCCCAAGGTAAATGGTGTAAAAAACTTAGCTTCTTCAGCAGGAAAACCAAGAGATAAGCCATAAGCAATAATAGAATCGCCCGCTATTACTTCTGCTCCAACATACACAAACAAGGTTAAAACACCCAACCACAAATGTGGAAACTGAAAAATACTTGTCTTTGTCGTTTTTCCTTCTTCAGATTCTGCAACTGGTTCTGCTTCTACATGAGGCAATGGTGCTTTTCTAATTAAAATACCAAACACAAATAAAACAATGGCCATAACAATGTAAGGAACCACCACTTTATCGGCCATAGCACTTAACAAAGCCTCCTTTCCTTCAACAGAAACAGTTGACAATTTTTCCTTAACATCATCTATCCCACTCAACAACAAAGAACCAAAAACTATATTAGCTATTATCCCCGCTCCTTTATTCGAAATTCCCATAATAGCGATACGTTTAGCCCCACTTTCAATAGGTCCCAAAATGGTAATGTACGGATTAGCTGCTGTTTGTAATATCGTCATTCCAATACCTTGAATAAAAATCCCGGACAAGAAAACCCAATACGTTCTAGCCTCTGCTGCTGGTATAAATACCAAGGCTCCAATTGCCATAATAACTAAACCAACAGACATACCCTTACGATAACCTATTTTATTTAAAAGATAAGATGCAGGCAATGCCATGACCACAAACGAAATATAAGATGCTGATGCCACCAAATATGACTGGGCTTCGGTTAATTCGTTCATGGTTTTCATAAAAGGAATTAAGGTTCCATTTATCCAGGTAACGAAACCGAATATAGCAAATAAACCTGCTATGATAGCGATGGCTACCGTGTTACTACTTTTGGGTGTTTGTGTCATAATTTCAAGGTTTTAAATTATTAATTAGTGTATTACTGCTAAAAACTTAGCAATGTTATAAAAGTCGTAGGTTTATCAGGTTCAAATATTTGTCTTAAACGTATAAACTTTCAACTATTTAATTTTAATACTTTATTTCCATTTGAGCTACCATACTATCTATAAGCTTAAATTGGTTCTTAGCGCGATCTAAATTATGCTCCGGGTACTTAGTCTTATAGTACACATCATTATTTAAGTAATCCGTTAAAAAACGTAAAGCCATAATAAAGATCATGGTCTTTGCTGCCAATGGCAATGTTTCTATTTCTAAAGGTGATAAGGCAGACTCAACTTTTTCTAAAAACCCTTCTTTATAAGCATCAAAAAACGCAACATTAAAGTTTACCAAATCCAAGTTCGTCTCATCTTCGGCCGCAGTATTACAAATGGTTCTAATGGCATCACCAAAATCATAATGCACAACCCCAGGCATAACTGTATCGGTATCGATAATACAAAGTCCTTTATTGTCCTCATCAAATAGCACATTGGATATTTTTGTATCATTGTGCGTTACCCTCAATTTTATTTTACCCGATTCTTTTAGGTTTTGGATAACGTGCATCTCCTCTTTCAACTCTGCAACCTTGTCCAAATAAACCTTGGCTTTTTCTTTTCTTTCTTCCGAAGCCACCTTTAAAGCTTCATCAAACTGCCAAAAACGAAATGACATATCATGAAACTTAGGAATAACATCTATTAACTTAGAAGCATCAAAATCACTTGTTAAATTTAAAAACTCTCCCGTTAATTTCCCGCCTTCATAAGCTATTTCTGGATTGGTAACTGTTTCATACGTAATACTATCTTCAATAAACTGCATAACGTTCCAGTAATTACCATCTTCATCTTTATAGTAATACACGCCGTTTTGAGCCTCTATAAATGTAAGTACACTACGCTCCAACTGTTCTTTTGGAAGATTGGACAACTTAGCTTTAATATGATTACTAACATATACTTTATTAGCCACAAGCCCAGGAACATCCTTAAACACCTCATGGTTAATACGCTGCAAAACATAAAATGGCTTTTTAGCTGTTTTAATCAAATAGGTATCGTTAATATGACCAGAGGCTAATTCTTGATAGGTCTCAAACTGAGCACCATGTTGAAATTGATTGAAAATAAACTGTAATTGATCACTTGTCATATTACCAAAGATTTGTTGGATAAACATTATTCTCCTTTAACGCGCCAATTGCCTTCTCAACCCTTTCCTTATCTTCTTTATAAGTTACTCCAAACCACTTGGCATCAGACTTAAGCACTTCAACCGTTGCTATTCCAGACTTTAAGATCTCGTTTACAACAGAAGGAATATAAAATTCCGCTTTTAAATTCTCTTTATTATCCTCTAAAAACTTCCCAAACAACTCCGTGCCAAATTCAAAACATTTCGGTGTAAATCCCCAGAAGTTCATTGAAACAACGGTATTTTCATCAATCGGAATAAAGTCTCCATTATCATCCTTACGCTTTAATTCCCCATCAATTCTTTCAATATGTGTGCGCTCTGTAACATCGGTTAAAAAACCATTTTCATCTACCTGGCACTCTCCTCGTGACACAAAACCATAATCCGATACCGTATTCTTCAGCAAATAAGCCATTGTGTTAAATTGATACGAATTCGAATCTTTCTCCGAAAGCGACTTTGCCATAACCTCAAAAGCCTCCCTACCATAAAAATCGTCCGCATTGATAATGGCAAAATTCTCCTTAACCGCATCTTTAGCCATCAGCAATGCATGTCCCGTACCCCACGGTTTTGTACGCTCGGGGTTAATATAAGCCTCAGGTACACTGTCTAACTCCTGATACACATAATCTACTTCGGCCTTGCCTTCCAACTTTTTATTAAAAATCTCTTTAAACTCCTTCTCAAAGCTCTTTCTAATAATAAATACAAACTTTCCAAATCCTGCACGAAGCGCATCGTACAATGAAAAATCAATAATTGTATCGCCTTCCGGCGTAAAAGAATCAATCTGTTTTAAGCCTCCGTAACGACTTCCCATTCCTGCTGCCAGTATAACCAGCGTTGGCTTTGTTTTGCTCATTAATCTAGTTTTTTATAATTAAACACCCTTTCTACAAACACCATAAACCTTTGTATTTCCTACAAAAAAACTTACGATATTTCCAAAGAATTACACAAATCTACACATTTTTTTTTATTGACAATGGAAAAATTTAAAAAAATGTGCTCGAACACACAATAACACACATCCAAATTAACTTTTGTATATTTGAGCCCTTATGAAAAAATATACAATAAAGGACATTGCTATAATGGCAGGCGTATCGAAAGGCACAGTAGACCGTGTAATCCACAATAGAGGCAAGGTTTCTCCAACTGCCTTGGCAAAAATCAACGCAATCCTACAGCAAATTGACTACAAACCCAACCTACTCGCAAGAAATTTAAAGAACAATAAAACATATAACATATGTGTCCTCATGCCCGATCCAAGTATTGATCCATATTGGGCCCCTTGTCTAGAAGGCATCGAAGAAGCTTTTGAAGAATACGCACCCTTTGGCATTACATTGGATATGCTTTTCTTCAATCCTTTTGATAAAACCAGTTTCGAAAACCAGGCAGATGCTGTATTACAAAAAAACTGCGACGGCATTGTATTAGCGCCTTTATTCCAGAAGGAATCCCTTGCCTTCCTAAAGACTTGCGAACAACAAAACATAGAGTATTTCCTGTTCAACAATGATATTAGAGACACAAAACCCCAACGCTTTATTGGGCAAGACCTTTACTTAAGCGGTAGGGTTGCCGCCAAACTCATGCACACTATATTAAGAAACAACAGCAAAATTGCTATTGTGCATATTGACGAAGTCTTTAAAAACGCCAGACACATGCAAGACAAAGAAAAAGGGTTTAGGTCGTATTTTGAAGATTTAAACAATAACAGTTTTGAAATTGAAACATTTAAATTAAAACACCGGAACACCAACAATTTAAAAAAATCTGTAAAATACTTTATAGATATGCATCCAGACATATCCGGCATTTTTGTCACCAACTCCAAGGTTCATTTGCTGGCAGCACTTTTAAACACGCAATCACAAAAAAGACATGTTATTGGTTATGATTTAATAACCGAAAACATTCAATACTTAAATTCGGGAAGTATTGACTTTTTAATTAATCAAAATCCAAAAGAACAAGCACAACTCAGTTTTTCCGGTCTGGCAGATTACCTACTTTACTCTAAAGACACCCCAAAACAAAATTTATTGCCTATTGATATTGTTAATTCAGAAAATGTAAAATCATATTTAAAAGATGAAGACGAACTTGACCCCCAATAACGACTTGAATTTCTCGAAACCAGCATGCTTTTAAACCCTTTATTTACAATAAGTCGACACCCCATACTCCCTTACCATTTTTCCGTTTCCGAACCAATATAACCTTTAAACAATTTTGAAATGGACTTAGTCTCTCCCAGTATGGTAAGAATATCATCTTCCTGTAAAACGGTAGAACCATTGGGAGTAAAGGTTTTATTATGCCTTTCAATCAAAGCCACCAAAACATCTTTAGGTAGCTGCACCTCCATTAACTGTTGCCCTATCATAGCCCCCTGTGATGTGCCTTTTAATAGTTTTACACTTACAAAGTTTTCATTTTGCAACAAATACTCCTTAATTTCCCTATGACTATTCATAGTCAATAGCTTTTTAACAACATCCTCTCTTTCCAAAATATCAACTAGCCTAGACAACATGCGCAACTGCTGTTTTGGCTTTTCATCTGTATTAATCAGGAAACAACAAATATGTATGGGCGATATTTCTTCTTTGTTTTTAAAAGGAATTTCTCCAGAAATGGCACTTTTTGAAACAATGATTTGCATAGAAGGTTTTAAAACATTTTTGTATTTCGCATGAAAAATCAAAACTCCCGGCAAGATTATCACCGAATCATCAAGCAAAGACTGCATAAACTTGTCTTTGATTACCTTCTTACTTCTCTGTAATTCCGTTCGAAAATAATCCGATACTTTATCCAAAACCTTATCTATATCTGCAGGGGCCTTTAACATACTTATTTTGGACTTAATTACCGTCTCATCAAAAGGATCCCCTTGTCGCAGTCCCTTTTCCTTTAATATGGTCATTAATTCATTTTCCAACTCATCATACTGATATTTCCCCAAAAGTGCAAACCAATGAAATATAGCGCCTTCCCTCTTTACTTTTCCTCGAGCATGAAAATAATACCAAAGCAACCCCATAACAACAATCCCAGCAGTAAAAAGAATAGGCATCCATCCCAAATAAATAATCAATATAAATGAAACAACTATACCTACAATTTGCATAAACGGATAAAGAGGAGAAAGATAACCAGGGTCGTACGATTCTATTTTGCTTTTCCTAAAAACAATGACCGAAAAATTAATAAACATGAAGATTAGCAATTGAAACGTACTAGCCAATTTAACAATACCCTCTTCCGATAACAACAGAATAAACAAAATAATAAATGCCGTCGTAAAAAATATAGCTACCAATGGCGTACCCTTACCTCCTATTCTCGATAAAATTGCAGGTAATAACTTATCCCGTCCCATTGCGAAAGGATATCGGGAAGCAGATAATAGACCGGCATTACCCGTAGAAGCAAATGCTGCAAGCGCTGCTACAGACATCAACAATACCCCAGCATTATCAGGTAGCCAATTAAACATTTGTGATGCAGCAACAGCAGCAGGAGCCATTTCTTTGGCAAATACTTCCGGTTCAATAACAGCAACCATAATATAAACCCCCAAACCATATATGAGGCCTGTTACAATTAAAGACAACACCATTCCCAACGGAATGTTCTTTTCTGGATTTTTAATTTCCTCAGCAACACTTACAATCTGGGTTAGTCCCAAATACGAAACAAAAACAAAACCAGCCGACGTGAATAAACCTTCTAAACCATCAGACAAGAATGGCGTAAATTGCATGTCCAGAGCTTCCTTACTTATTGAATCCCCAAAGTATATTGAATAAATACCATCAACAATAAAAGCCACTAAAATAACCAATAGGAACGTTACAAATACCTTTTGGAATGCCGACGTTTTTTTTGCCCCTACTAAATTTAAAGCCATAAAAAAGAATGTAGCAACAATCGCCACCGTTTTTGTTGGAACCTCCCAAAATATAGCTGCATAAGCTCCAATACCTATAATTGCAAAAGCCGTTTTCAACATTAAGGCAAAATAAGTCCCAAGACCACCAATAGTCCCCATTAAAGGCCCTAAGCTTCTGTCCAGAAAAAAATAGGCACCCCCAGAGCGTGGTAAAGCCGTTGAGATTTCAGCAATACTAAACATAGATGGCAATATTAATACACCAGCAAGCATATAAGCCAAAAACACCGATGCCCCCGTATAATGTGATGCAATGCCCGGCAGTAAAAAAAATCCAGAGCTGAACATAGCTCCTGTGCTAATTGCAAAAACATCAAATAGCCCTAATTCTTTTTTTAATCTATTTCTCATGGTCGAACATTTGAAACAACAATAAATATCGTTAATCCGTTCTTAAGATAAGAAAAAGTAATTTACTTACGTTTGACAGAACAATAATTTATACAGATTTAAACCAATATTGTCTCTTAAAATAGACCCAACACATCTCTCCCAATGCTATTGGACTAATCACAAATGACACTAATTAACATAAATTACCTCGGGGCATTTGAATCTATATTATAGAATCAAAAAACCTGAGTTTCTTATGATAAAAGAACATAAATAAAGAATAAAAGAATTTATGTCTGTTGAGTGCCAAATCTGTGATTTGGTGTATCGAAAACAAATAAATTCCACACTAAAAGTACTTCTCGATAGCGCTACTGAAGCCGAAGGACTAAATTCTTCCAGGATTTCACTAAGAGAATATAGATTAGGACTCTTAAATATTATTCACGTTAAAATACTTTGCTTACTAATCGTTGCAAAGTTTAAAAACCCCAAAAGAAGAAGCAATATGAAAATTCGGAGTCGATGTTTGCGGATTTACCCAAGATATCCAGGTAGGCTCATAGCTAGAATCAGGCAGCTTGTTATATTTGGCTCTATAAACACCTGTTTCTATCTTATTGTCCTTTAACAATTTTAAATCCCTTAACGATTTCAAACTGATTGCCCCTTCAACTACAAAAAACGTATCCTCTATTTGCGATTTAATGATAATATCCCCATGGGGCCAGTTCCAGTCAAAATCAAATTTCTTGTTTGGATACGCCTTAAAATCCATCAATCGCGGTGATGGATCGATTTCTAAACAATAATACGGATTCAGATCAGCATCCGATCGGAAAAACAGCTCTACCCGATCCGATTCATTAATGCTGGCATTCGTATTATCCGTTTTATCAACATGAACTTCATTATCATGCACCTTAAACATAAAATACAGATTATCTGCATCCCACAGGGCTTTAAACTCAATTTTCTTTACCGGTTCCGGATCCCATGCCGAAATAAAATCACTTAAAACTACAGCCCTATCCCAAGCAGCATCCGTACCGTTTCCTGTAACCTTTAACCCTGTGTTTCCACAATACTTTACATCGTATGTTTTCAGCTCCATAATATCTTAAAATTCTTAATTGCTAATTGAAAATTGTGGCAACAAAAGTAAACTATCACTTTTACTTAAAATCACAAATAACCAAAGATTTTTAAACAAAATATTTCCTTTAACGAACTAACCCCGAGACTTTGTCTCGGGGAATTCTTTTCGATCAAAAAACTTATGCGCTTCTAATTTCCCTGGGCTTATTCTTTTTCCAATACAATTTGACGAATCATCAGATTGTTGCCCTTGGATGCATTAGCCTTTAAAATCAGCTTGCCATCATTACTATCCTCACGCATCACATGAAATTTTACCCATGTCCCGCCATTAGCGCTATGGCTTCCCAATTGTACTTTCCGTCCTTCAAATTCCACAAAACCTTCACGCCCTTGGTTATTCCAGTCATCAAACAACACATAAAAAGTTCCCAACATACCCTCTGGACACTTTAAAGTTAAGGTCATTTCTTTTCCGTGCCAAGCAGCCCCCTTAGTATCTTTCCAGGAACCATCTGCTTTTACCGTGTACTGCACAGCATCTTGAATTAATATTTTATCATTTTCCTTTTTCCATGGAATATTTTCATTCATAGCATGCAATTTCTCCGCTGCCTTCACTTGCAAAATAGCCTTTTTAAAATCCCCTTCAATAGCTAGACTTTCAGCCTTTGGAATTAAAGGAAACATCCTTTTTAAAGCAGCTACACCTATTGAAGTTGTTGGAGAAAAAGCATCAGATCCCACATAAGCCTCAAGACTATACAACAGTTGTTTTGCCACTGGCGAATCCTTATCTGCAATGTTAAAACCACAAACCAATAAATTTCCCTTACCCACTTTAAATTCGAAGATCGCTCCCTCCTTATTGTTTCTGTGAAAATCGTCCACGACCTGAGCTATGGGTTTGTATTCCTTTGGCATTTCATTTAAAACAAACCCTTTAGATCCCTTCATTATAGTTTCCCATTGCCAATCACTATGATAAGAAGTTACAAACGCATTAAAAGCTGGGTGTTTATCTTTAAGCAATAACCCTATATTGGTTTTCCCCTGTCCCGGAAAAAAAGTAAGCGACCAATACAAAGGGTAAAAATTAAGGTCTACACTAGTCTCCTCCGTCCCTAAGTTACTTGCCAGCAACAAAACATCCTTTCCAGATTCTAACGCAGCTAATGTGTTGTCATCCAACATTTCCGAAACAACAACCTCCTTAACATTATTTTCTGGTAATTGCGTCGGATACACCCAAACTTGCCATGCATTCTTAAATGCCGTATTTTCCAAAGCCACCGATATGGTTAATTGCTCCGCTTTACCCACAATACTTAAAGGCAATACAAGCTTCCCTACATCCGTTAAGCTTCCTACACTTAAATTACTTAAGTTCCAATTTTCAGTCTTTAACACCTCACCAGATGCTGTTGAGACCTTCGCAACCAACTTTCCTTCCTTAATTGGAAACTGACCAAAGTGTGATAATTGAATATCGCCTTCAAAAGTTTCATCAGCAGTCCAAACAAACTTTTTTACACGCAGCAAGGGTACCGTCTCATTGTAATGCTGCTTGAATTTTTCAGGGGTCGTTATCCCTTTACTTTCCCAATGCGCATCCAGCCATCCAATAAGTGCCTCACCTTGCCCCTGATAGTCTTGTATGCTCAACAGCTGCACGCCAGCACAGCTTTTTGTCCTCAAAAAAGACTCCGTTTCATACTTATACATAATTTGATTCAAAGCACCAGAAGCCATTTTAAATGCATCAGCTTGATCTGCGATACCATTCTTTTCCGCAACAGCCTTAAATGCTTCAAAATTTCGAGCCTTCAACACACCCGTATACTTATCTATCTCGCTCCAGGAAGGGTACACTGGCCACTGACCTATTTCGTGTGCTATAATTGGAATATCCATTTGACTGTACACGTTTTCAAAGTCCCAATCGGTATGCGCACCATTTAACCCTCTGGTACGCCCAACGCCTTGTATGTAGTGCGTCGCCATATAATCATCAACCGCTGTGACTTTTCGCGCCGTGGAAACAGCATACAACCTGCGGTTATCCTTTTCCTTTAAAGCTTTTACCCATTGCTGCATCACATCAAAATCGGAGTTACCCAATTCATTACCAATGCAAAACATGGTAAACGACGGATGGTTACCATAATAATCCACCACACGATTCATTTCTTCAATTACAAAAGCATCTCGCTCAGGATCTTTACCTAGCCCTTGAGGATAACCTTTAGTATCCATCTCTGGCCTTCCCCTTACCTTCATGTCTTCACTCATCCACCAATCGATCCATATTGAGGCCTCTGCTTGTAAATAGATTCCAACCCTGTTAGCCGCTTTAAAGGCTGCTTCCGGCGGACACCACGAATGAAAACGCGCATGGTTTAATCCATAGTCCTTATATACTTTAAATATCTTTTCCCAATCCTCCACATTAGCAGACGGATAACCCGTCAACGGAAAATGTACACAATCCAGGTTCCCCCTTAAAAACACAGGTGCATCATTAATAAGGATGTGTGTGCCGTCATGCCCAATTTTCATATAACCAAACTCCGTTTCCTTAGAATCCCTAAACCTTCTAGTTTTTAGAGTCGTAGTTAAACTATAAACCGTTGGATCAAACTCATTCCATTTTTTAAGTTTACCATTTAAATCTAAAACAACCGTTTTTTGGTGCACTCCTTCTTCTAGACTATAAGAGACATCAAATGCCTTCACAACGCCTTGTTTTCCAAGCTCACGAATCTCTAAATGAAGACTTGCCTTTTCTTTCTTAGCACTTTCAATAGCCACTTCAACACGTAACTGGTCACTATCTGTAAGTGAAAAGGTGCGAACATTGGCAATAAAAGTAGGATCTTTAGCTATCAACTCCATCCTACCTACTATACCATTCCATATACTCTGCGTATACGCGCCATAGGCATGCCCCTTATCCCCAATATTATGGATCATATCATTATTTACCTGAACTATCAAGTGGTGTTTTCCAGGTTCCAGCACACCCAGCTCATGAATATGCGGTGTTCCCAAAGCATCTTGCGAACTTATCGCCTTTTCATCAATAAATACTTTTGATTCCCATAATACACGTTCTAAAAAAACCTGTAACCGTTTGTTTTTCCATCCTTTAGGTATTTCTATTTCCCTTTCAAACGTAGCGATCCCCAAATACTTATACTCTGGTGTTAACACCCCAAAATCAGACCCAACTGTTTTAAGCCCATAACCTTGCTGTGCTAACGAAGATGGTAGGCTAATGCTACCTTCCCGCTTATAATCCGTTGTGTTTTTAATATCTGGCCGTTCCTTACTAAGGGTCACTTTCCATGCACCCGACAAATCAAGAACAGCTTCCTGAGCCCATAAACAGGTGCTACTTAAAATTAAAGCAATTAATAATACCAAGTTCTTAAACATAATTGTTATTTTATTCGTTAGATGTAAATTTTAGAATACTTTCCTTTCCTATAAGAGCCAAATGAATATGAGCTGCCATATGGTAGCGATCTAGATGCAGTGCATTTTTCAACGCGCTTTCAGCTACTTCTGCCTCACCTAACCCCAACTTTCCTAATCCAATCAAGTAATTACAATGTATTTTGTTTCGCACCTTTAAGTCTTCTTCCCATATTAACAAATCCGGTAAGGAAATGGCAAAATAATCCAACTTCACATCATCATCCATATGCGATTTCCCGTAGTTTATCAAATTATTGAATCGATGATTTGCCGCTTCACTGTCACCTAACTTAAGCAAGGCCAATCCCTGATAAAAAATGGTATCCGGTTGTTGATCGTTATAGAACATAGCCGGACTCGGATCACTTAAGCCTTCCGATGCAGTTTCCCAACACGCTTTGGCCTTGTCCATTACCCCTAATTTCTCATAAGCACAACCCAACCAATAATAAATGCTATTCTCTTGAGCTCCAAACAACTTACCCTCACCTAAATTGTGCGGATAGACTTGAGCAGCCTCTAAATGCCTAATCGCTTCGGTGTATTTCCCTTTACCAAAGCACTTTTTAGCCAACTCTATGTGCACAGCGATATATTGAAAAGGAACCTTCCCTTCCCCACCTTCCCAGGGATGGAACTGCCGTTGTTGTATACCACTTAAAGCAGTCTCATAATTGCCCTTAAAGTTGTTTAACGTTACCCATTCCAAATACAAGTCATCGCGCGATTTTGTTAAATGCAAATTGCTTTCTAACAATTCCAAACGCATTTCCACAGACACATTCAATTTTTTATATAATTGATCCAACTCCATTAACAAACGAGCATCTTGGCTGTCCAGCAGAAAAGCCTTTTCCAAATGCGTTCGTGCCCTTGCCCTTTCATTGGTTTTGTTAAAATACAACAAAGCTAGGTTACGATGACATATAGCATTTGTAGCATCCAAGGTTGTTGATTGTTCCCAACATTGTTGTGCTTCACTATATTGCTTAAAGGCATACCAAAAATTACCCAAATAATACGGCGCCATAGCATCCTCAGGATTTTGGCGCATCGCTGCCTGCAACACAATAACCTCTTCCAAACGATTTGGAAAACAATAATCCTTAGGCATTTTTGAAGCTTTTTCATAGTGCATTTTAGCAATTTCAAAATCCCCTTTTTGCTCATAATACCAAGCCAAAAAGTACCATACCATAGGATAAGCTTCTTCTTTACCCTCTATATGCAGTTGCAACAAGCTAATAGCTTCATCAAACTGTCCCGCCTGCGCATAATCCAGGGAAAACTCAATATAATTGTGCGAATTATCACGTAATAAGCTTTTTAAATGCAATAAATCATCTTGACTACGACACAACAAATACTTTTCATAAAGTACCCCAAAATTAAAATTATCAATTGCCAAAGAATCTGCCACCAAACTATTAGCCTCCTGAACCCTTCCGGCTTTCCTTAGCAAAAGCACTTTTAAATGACGCGCTTTATGGTTATGCCAATTTTTAATCAATGCCCTGTCAACTAATTCCAAAGCCTTGCCTTCATTTCCTTTATAACAATCAATTTGAGCTAAATTAAAGTAACCCGCATCCTGCCAGGCAGCATTCCAACAAGCTTTAAAAAAAGCCGCATAAGCTTCATCCTTTCTACCTAAAAAATTAAGAACCAGTCCGCGATTAAAATACGGTTCACCATCATACGGATTGGGGTTTCGTTCCGTTAAAGTTGCAATCGCCTTGTCAAAATAAGGTAACGCTTCTTCAAACTTAGCTCGTTTTAAATACCAAAGCCCCATAGCATTGTTACAACGTACATCACCAGGCTCTCGAGATAAAGCTTCCAAATAGTAAGCCGTAGGATCGTAAGTAGCATGTCGGTACTGCTCCAGATGTAAGCCCCTTAAATACAACTGCTCAATACTTTTTATCTCGTTTGGTTGTTTTGCCGCTTTAGCCGGTTCTGGAATCTCATTATCTTTGATAGCTTCGGGCGACCATGAGACCAAAACCTTTCCCTTTACATCTGTTACTATGGCTGTTAAATCCTCATATTTAACAGTGCCTATAGCCACCTTCTGCTCAAACCCCTGTGCGGGACTTAGATTCCTTTGTTCCTCAAAAAGTAGCGCTTCAGAAGTTTTGAGTACCACCTTACAATTATTATAAACAGATGTAACATGCACTTTCACTATAGCCTCACCATTTACCACCTCCAAATTTAACAAGGCCTCTTTAGTTGCATTCTTTACAACACCTACATTATAATAAGGCATAAAATATTGCTTAAAGGACTTTTCTTCATAAGGATGCATCCATGAAAAATCAGGTTGGTTATCAGTATAAACCCCGCACATTAACTCAATGTATGGCCCATCCTCATCCGTTAAATTTCTATCCCACGCTTTGCCAAAATCCCCATTACCCCAGGTCCATTGTTTTTTACCAGGCGATATATGGTGATCTGCCACATGCAACAATCCACCTTTAGTGTCATTTTCGTAGCCACCAACAAAATCATAATCCGAAGTAATCGCCATATAAGATGTTGGCACTGGTATGTTTTTATAGCGCGAAATATCGGTCCCCGGACTATAATCCACCTTATAATATTCGCCTTTCGCTATAGGGAATTCCGAAACGTCCCGTTTACCATGATCAAATACAGCATTCACATCGGGCGGAAATACCGACTGATAATGGTCGTTTACCGCAACCGCAGGATTAGCCCACCATAAAAAAGTTTGCGGATGTGGCGTGCGATTGTATAACTGCGCCTTTATTTCCAGATAAGCCTTATCCGGATACAAGGTAAAGCCAGCCATACCCTTTGTTCTAAACATACGCTCCACTTCACTAACCCATATCGTTTTACTACCATCCGCATTGTCTTCAATATAAAAATCGGTTGGATCGTAAGTACTCGGTCTGTGGTGCTGCGGCCAGTTAAACTCAATACCTCCCGAAATCCAAGGCCCAGTTAAACCAACCAGTGCTGGTTTAATAACTTGATTGTAGTACACAAAATGACGTTCCCTTATTTTATCGTAAGCCATTTGGATGCGCCCACCCAACCCAGGGATCACCATAATTTTCACATACTCATTTTCAATAAAAACAACGTCCCATTCCTTATCTGTCTTTTCATCACTTATCGATTCGATTACAGGGTGCGGGTATACCACACCACTACTAGCCTGATATACACGCTTATCGAGAAATACGGGATACTTTTCAGGTTTACCAACTTCATAGGTTGGTATCACAACCCTATCTTTCCAAGCCTTTACTTCGCTCATTTTCTAATTACGTTAATTTATTCTTGATTTTATATTTATAAAGTTCATTTTTTTTCAGAAACACCTGTCCCCAGACATATCCAATGACTCAACATCACCATTTACACACGAAAACAAGCATATACCGAACATAACCATAGCGGTTTGCCTCAAAATTCTCACAATAGTATCTTTTAAGTTATTGTAGCAAATTACTTTTACAAACGCTTTTTCCACGCCCCATATACAGCGGTCAACTCTTCAACTATTTCCGGATGTTTACCACTTAGGTTATTTTGCTCTCCCGGATCTGTCTCCAAATTATGCAAGTAAGTTCCCGCATCTAAATGAATCGTTCTAAAATGGTTGTCTTGCTTTACAACATGCAATTTCCATTCACCTTTTCTCACGGCCCATTCTTTTCCTGTATCCCAAACCAATACTTTATGATGCGCCTCTTTAGGATTATCTATTAAGCTCAAAAGATGCTTTCCATCCAGCTTTAAGCTATCCTTTGCCCTAGAAGCTATTGCCTCTAAGCAAGTTGGCAATATGTCCATATGCGAAACAGGCACATCAATAACCTTGGTCTTTTTTATCTTCCCCGGCCAAGACATGGTAAATGGCGTACGAATCCCTCCTTCGCGTAAAATGTATTTATGACCATTCAGCACACCATTATTAGCATAAGTATTTTGAGAACCCCCATTATCAGATATAAAAAAGACAAGGGTATTTTCCCATTTTCCCGATCTTTTCAATGCCTCCAACACCTTGCCTATATTATCATCCAAACAAGCCAGGTTAGCCAAGTACCGCTTACGTCCGTCCGGATCTTCCTCCTGTCTCCAACAAGTGCGGGCATGGTAATCTAAAAACGATTCTTGCTTAGGATCCCACTCAGGAAACCTTTCGACCCCAAAACGTTTCAAATATTTATCAGGCGCTTGATATATAGGGTGATGAACGGCATTAAAGGACAATTCCATAAAAAATGGTCTATCATCCCTCTTCTCTATTTGCCTTACCGCTTCATCTCCAAAAATATCCGTAGTATAGCCCTCAAAATCTTCTTTAGCTCTGTTCCGCCATAAAGGGCCAAACTGGGACATTCGGTCATCATCAGGATCTTCCACCCAATCATCAGATGCTTTTAATTTAAAATAATCATGGCGGTGCGCGCAAAATCCCAAAAACTCCTCATAACCGTGATTTAATGGAAACTCACGCAATGTTAACGGCTCTTCAATCTTTACATTGTTATCCAATACTTCAGCATAATGCGTTTTACCTATTTTAACACACCGATACCCCTCCTTAGACAATAATTCTGGAAGTGTATATTGCGACTCTGGAAAAATACGCCCACCATAATAAAAAGTCCCCCAGCGTTCCTGGTAACTTCCCGTTATAATCCCTTGACGCGAAGCGTTACATACAGGTGCCGTAGCATACCCATTAGTAAAACGCACACCGTTTTCTGCAATTTTATCCATATTAGGTGTTATAGCATCCGGAGCACCTCCATAAGCACTGTAATCGGCATAACCCTGATCATCAGTAATAATAAGAAGAATATTAGGGGGCGATACCTTATGCACTACTTCTTGACAAGACAACATACTGAACCCAAATACAATAAAAACCATTCTATATAACATAACCAACACTATTTTTCTGTTAACTCGATTTCAATATCCTCCAAACTCTTTCCTTTAGTTTCCGGTAATCGTTGTTTTATAAATAAAAACCCAAGAACACATATTATACTATAAACCCAAAAAGTCCCATAAGCCCCCAAGAGCTCATTCAAAATAGGAAAAGAAAACGTGAGAATAAAAGAAGCCACCCAAAGAGAAAAAGTTGCTATTGCCATGGCAGCTCCACGCAATCTATTCGGGAATATTTCCGAAAGCACCACCCAGGTAATCGGTGCCAGCGACATAGAATATATAGCTATAGACGTAATAACCAAAACCAATACCGGCCAGCCCTTAAATTCAAAATAATAAGCAGCACCCAAAACAGCATATACAACAGCCAACCCTAAGGCTCCAAACAACATTAACTTACGACGCCCCCAACTATCAACTGTCCGCATCGCAACAAAAGTGAATATTAAATTAACACTTCCAGTAATAACAATATTAAACAACATGTCCCCAACACTATAACCTGCTGCGGTAAAAATTTCCTGAGCGTAATTAAAAATGACATTGATTCCGCACCATTGCTGAAATACAGCCAACACAATACCAATAACCAAAATAGGCAGCACTTTAGAACTTCTTAGCTCAGTAATAGAAATATGCTTTTCAGCTACATTTTGAAACGACTGTTGAATATTCAACATTTCATTTTTAGCATAGGCCGCACCTCCAATTCTATTCAAAATAAAACCTGCCCTATCCACCTTATTTATTTTAACCAAAAAACGTGGACTTTCCGGCACTAAAAACATAAACACAAAGAACAGTCCAGCTGGCACCAATTCAGCCCAAAACATGATACGCCACCCTGTTTGTCCATTCCACGAAGCTAATATTTGCGAAGCGTTTAACGAATCCGCTATCGGTTCAGCTATCAACCAATTAATAATTTGTGCCGCCAAGATTCCTACAACAATGGTCAGCTGATTTATAGCCACAAAACGCCCTCGAAACTTTGCCGGAGCTATTTCCGCTATATACATAGGAGACAAGGTAGATGCCAACCCAATACCCAAACCACCTATTAAACGATACCAAATAAAAGGTGCAAACGCATTCGCATAGCCCGTTCCAAAAGCAGATACAACAAATAACAGCGCAGCTAGCATTAACGATTTTTTTCGCCCCAACCTATCGGCAACAAACCCAGATAATACAGCCCCAAAAACACAACCTATAAGCGCGCTGCTCATTGCCCATCCCTGTAGAGCAGGTTCATGAGCAATATCAAAATAAAGTTCATAAAAAGGCTTAGCCCCTCCAATAACGACCCAATCGTACCCAAATAGCAAACCTCCCATAGCCGATACAAAAGCTATAGACAATATATACTTGAAATTAAACTTTGCTGTATTCATACGTACAATTATATTATAGTTAATAAAGTCATCAATATTTCCATTACAATAAGGTTCAGCCAAATTAATCCTATTTTTTCATTAAAAACATAGACAGAAGCAAACATATATATGGACAATATTACTATCTTTAAAACAATAAACACAAATGCATCACATATACATCCATTCATACTAAAAAAAGCAAACAAAACCCCGTAACACCATAAAAAAACAAGGATACTATAAATAGTAAGATTTACAAATACCACAAAAACACCCCCTCTGTATTTGTACAATGTTTTAATTTAAAGTATAAATACCCTATTTTTGACAAAAACAAACAACCAATAAATTCTAAATACACAACCAACAACTAACCAATCAAACTAATAACACAAAAAAAGTCATTTTAAAACCTCAGTAAAAAGAAAAAGTACCCGTAAGCAACAAACATGGACGAATACACTTTAAAAGAAGGCTTCCTAGGACAAAAAATGATTGTTCTTCCCAGTGCCATAAAAAACAGAGTTAAAAACAATCCTATATCTGGTAAATTCTATGTTACTGACCTTGGATATTTTCCTAAAGCACACCATCACTTTAGAAAACGCAAAAAAAATCATGGAGACTATATTTTTATCTATTGCACAGAAGGCAGGGGGCAAATTATAATCGATAACGAAAAAACAGAAATCACCCCAAACCAATACATCTTAATACCCAAACAATTGCCACACAGCTACAACGCATCTACAGAAGACCCTTGGAGCATTTACTGGATGCATTTCAATGGCTCTATTGCTAATGACCTATACCTAAGACACAAAACGACCCATAAAAAAAATGAAACGACTCCCTTCGTTAGCGACCGCTTACAATTGTTTCATCAAATCTTCGATCTGTTAAAAAGCAATTACACCAACTATCAATTAGAATACGCTAACATATTGAGCTTAAATTTTGTAAGCTCATTTATCTTTAGCAAAATAGACATCCCCTTCACTCACCACAATAAAGACAACCTCGTCGGAGCCATTATTAACTTCCTAAACAACAACATTAACAAGTCCTATAAATCTAAAGACATAGCAAAAGAGTTTAATCTTTCCGTTTCATACCTACATACCATATTTAAAAAACGGACTGGCTACTCCCCAATCCATTTCTTTAATCTCAAAAAAATCCAAAAAGCCTGCGAATACCTTAATTTCACTGATTTAAGCATTAAAGAAGTGAGCTTCAAAATAGGCCTCCAAGACCCCTTATACTTTTCAAGATTATTTAAAAAACACATGGGTATTTCACCAAAAACATACAAAAACAACCAAAACCACAAATAATTAACCCAAGATTTCGCAAAGTAACCTGTATAGCTATTTTAGGACAGGTCAAAAAAGCTACTCCTTCACCTTTCCTTCATATCTCCTTCACCTTTACTTCATATTAAAGGCATAGTAAGGGCACCATAGCATCTCCCAAAACAAAAATTACCTTAACAACCCAGTTACCCAAGAGCAAGCCGCCTCACCCTTAAAAAGCTACAAATCCATTCCAACAAAAAACGCACTATTATTCAACGGATTACCTACATAAGTACTTAACAAAATGTATTTCATCGTATTTTTTATACACTTCGTGGATGATTTTTAATTTTTTTGTATTATATTCGTCCCGTATATAGATAAACTTGCTGGTAATTTAATCAAAACAAACACCATGAACCAATAAGCCTTTATCCATATACAGATGTTAATTAATTCTAAAGTAAAATTTTTATGCCCCTACAAAAGAATAAAAAGGTATTTCAACGAGTATTTTTGCTACACGTAGACGGTAGTCTTAATTTTACACATTCCCTCATAGAACTGGTTAATAGCACATTAAACTAAAGATTTTTGTTGTCTTTATAAAAAATACAGACGACCTAATATTTTGTGCAACGCCCTAAATATTAACTGATTATGAAAAAGAAAATTACGTTTACCAAAATTATTTATACAATATGTATATTGCTGTTTGGTAGCTATGTATTTGCTAACGGCATTTTCCCCAATAAAGCACAATTCACAGCAAACCCTTATACGCCCTACTATGGTGCCATTTCCGACTATGCCAACTTTACAAATAGTGAAGCAGACTTAAAAACAACTAACAATCTGTCCCTTGTAGCTACTGCTCCTCTGGCTGATACTGCTGGTGATTACAAATCTAATGGAACCGGAGGAGGAGACTGGACTAACTTAAATTCATGGCTCTACTATGATGGCTCCTCTTGGGCTACACCAACAGCAGTAATAGGTTATCCCGGCGAGAACACAGGAACGAATAATGTTACAATTGAAGCTGGGGATACAATAACAATTAACTCGAACATAAATATTACCACTGGAGACATTATTGTTAATGGGACTTTAACATTAGACCCAGGAAGTAGTCCTTGGGAAGTAACTTTAAATACGACTTCTCTTAGTATTAATGGAGCTGGAGCCTATCTTAATTTCTCAGGTGCTCAAGCACAACTAAATTTACCCAGTACGGCAGCACTTATTTTACAAAACGGAGGAGATTTCAGCGGTTCTTGTACCCCAAACAATGAAATTTTTATTGGTCCAGATAAATATGCAGCATGTAGAAATCCCGGCCCCAACACCTATACTTTTGGAGATATAGCAGCAGCCGGTGGTACTATCAATGCAGAAATCACCAATCCTATTTCGTTAACTTTATCGGAAGAAGCCTGTGATGTAGTAGCTCTCGAAGGAGGTTATAGTGGAACAGGAGGAGCCAGTGTTAATTTTGCCTGGGTACAAAGAGACCCCAATGGAGATTTATCAACAATAGCTAGCGGCACACTGTCAGGCTCACTCCCGACTAACTCAACGTCCACTTCGTTTACCCCTACTATCGTCGGAGAGTATATTATTTCATTAGAAGTGACTGATGGCACATTCACAAATATTGAAACAAGAACTTTTAATGTTAGTGACACCACCCCCCCGACCTTTACTGTCGCTGCTGACCAGGACGTAAACATGGACGCATCCTGCCAGATTACGATACCAGACGTTACAGGATCGGATTCAGACTGCTCGGGAGTGACCGTAACCCAGTCACCAGCAGCCGGGACAATGGTCGCCGCCACACATAACACAACTATAGACGTGACCGTAACGGCCGTTGACGACGCCGGGAACAACGCCGCTGCCAGCCAAACGGTCACCCTTACACCTAAAGACGTGACGCCACCGACCATTTCTTGCCCTGGCAACACCTCAATTAACACTTCCGATGACAGCACTGGTAATTGCACAGTTAACTATTCAGTTGTTACACCCACCTACAGTGACAACTGTAGTGTTACTCTATCATGGACGATGACAGGAGTAGTAACAGATAGTGGAACAGGCCCTGTTGGAAGTTACACCTTTCCAATTGGTGAAACTACCATAAACTATACCGTAACCGATGGTGCTACTTTAACAGCCACTTGCTCTCAAGAAATAACTGTTGTTGACAATGAAGTTCCTTCTATTTCATGTCCACCTACAGCAACAGGAAACACCTCTGATGACAGTACCGGAAATTGCACCACAACCGTTTACTTAGGAACACCTACGGCTACCGACAATTGTACTGCTTCTGGAAACATAATATTTACTGCTAAAGTTGGAGGTACAACTATTAATACTACAACTTATTTATTTCCTATTGGAAACACAACCGTTGTATGGACAGCAACCGATCAAAACGGCAATACATCTGCTCCTTGCAACCAAACGGTAACAGTGACCGATGACGAGAACCCGACCATATCTTGCCCCAGCAACATCTCAATTAACACTTCCGATGACGGTACCGGTAATTGTACGGTTAACTACGCAGTTGTTACACCTACCTATGGTGATAATTGTAGTGGTGCTACTTTATCTTGGACGATGACAGGAGTAGTAACAGACAGTGGAACAGGTCCTGTTGGAAGCTACACCTTTCCAATTGGTGAAACGACTATAAACTATACCGTAACCGATGGTGCTAGTTTAACAGCCACATGTTCTCAAGAAATAACTGTTGTAGACGATGAAAATCCATCTATAAGCTGTCCGGGGGATCAAAATGTTAATTTCGATACCAATTGCCAGTTCACCCTAGCCGATTATACAAGTATGGCTACAACTTCCGACAATTGCGATAGTGATGTCTCCGTTACACAAAGCCCAGCCCCAGGTAGTCTATTATCTGCATCTACACAAATAACCTTAACAGCAACTGATGATTCCGGCAGAACAAACTTCTGTACATTCAATGTCGTTCCATCAGATAATATTGCACCCGTAGCCAATTGTAAAAGCATTACAGCAACATTAAGTGCAAACGGCACTGTAAATATTGCTGCCTTAGACTTAGATAACGGATCTACAGACAATTGTGGTATTGCTAATATGACCGTTTCCCCCAATTCTTTTAACTGTGACGATGTAGGTGATAATACCGTAACATTCACCGTTTTTGACGATACCGGACTTAGTGATAGTTGTATCGCTACTGTAACTGTGGTAGACAATACCAAACCCACTATGCAATGTAACAACTACGTAGTCGTTATTGACGCCATTACAAGAGAAGCTACTATTGACGCTTCAGATATCGATAATGGTTCTAATGATGCCTGTGGTATAACCTCATTAACAGTTTCTCCAAATGTGTTTACCGAAGATCCCAATGGTAATGTATACACAACCACAGTAACACTAACAGCTACCGATGTAAATGGTAATTTTGATACGTGTACAGCTACTGTTACTGTTGAGCCACCTAAACACCAGGAAACCTATTTGGTTGGGGAAATTGTAGACCCCATTCCCGACAATCCACAACCTCCTAGTGCATTAATTGAAGCTACAGCTTGTCCAGGCGGTCTTAACGAACCTAAAGACGTGCAATTTAATTTACAGGCTATTGCACCTTATGTTTTAAATGCTTCCGATGTTAATTATTGGGAATATTCAGATGATTATGGAGAAACATGGACTACAGCTAGTCCTAATGGTGCTGGCCAATTAACCTATACCATGTACAACATTACTTCCGATAGATTTGTACGTTTAAACATTACCGACAATTCAACTACTCCGCCTACGGTGAAGACCTCAGCAGAGGCCTATGTACGTTTCCTTCCTCCAGATGAACCTCCAATTGTAGTGAGCCAGTCTGCCCAAAGTATTTGTTTGGGAGAAAGCGTGACAATTGTAGCTGAAAGTTTCTTTGACCAGCCCAATGGCCAATTTGGAGAAGGCGGTGAGTTTAACTATGCACAACCCGATGGCTGGCGTGTTGATGGTCAAGATGGAGAATTTCCAGCTAGTGGAAATAACACCGACGAACCTACATGGAAAGAATCTAACTCAAATAGCACCAATAGAGACTTTAGCGGTATAAATTATGATACTGATGATAATTCAAAGTTTGCTATGGCAAATGGCGTAGGAAACTATACTACATTAGAAACTCCCGTATTTAGTACTGTGGGCATGACGTCTAGCGAAGCCATCTTAACTTTTGATACAAGCTTTTATTTTTGCAATGGGGGTTATGGTGAAATTTGGCTATCCTTTAACTCAGGGAACCCTGGCACTTATACTGTTAAACTAGATACAGTTGAAGGATATGATTTAGATTCAACAGTTGGAGGTACTACCACAACAGGCGTAGAATTATCAACAGGTCCAGGGAACAAATGTTTAGGCACAACTAAAACAGATCCTAACGCCCCAAGACTGAAAACTGCTACTGTAGATTTAGGGGCTTATGCAGGATTATCCGGATTGCGTATAATGTTTGTGTTTAATGGTAGTACAACAGACTGCGGAATAGTTGATGATACAACTTTTCCTGATAATATTCCTAATGACGGTAATTGTAAAAGTAATAGCAACCCAAATATTCTAGCAAGTGGTTGGTTAATAGACAATGTAGGCTTTGCTTACGCGCAAGTAGACGATGAACTGGAATGGACCGATGAAGATGGTACTGTTATTCAAAGTGGTACAACCCTAACCGTTACCCCTCAAACTCCTGGACAAAGAGAATATGGTGTAACCACCTTAGTTAATGGTTGTAGAACCGATAATGACGCTGGAACCAATTACGTAAACATAAATACAAGTTTAGCCTACGCTGGTCAAGACTACACACCCCTAAACAGCGAGTGTGGGGAAAACGCTTTACAGTTAAATGCCTACGACAACACAAGAAACGCTGCCTATAACTTTAATAAAGGCGCTTGGGAAACCAATCTGTACGTGGTTCCCGCCGGACTTGACCCAATAGACGCCAATAACACCCCACAACGTTATGTTGGTACAGGTGTAACAGGACTTTGGTCTGTATTACCCGGAAGCACAAATACCTCTTGTGGTAGCTCTGCTACATTTTCTGACCCTAGTAGTCCTGACGCTATTTTTACTGCCGACCCTGGCACATATACTTTACGCTGGATGCTTCAAGACGGTAGCGGTTGTTATGATGATATCACGGTAACAATAGTAGATTGTCCAACCATTGATTTCGATGGTACAGACGACTATGTAACCTTTAAAAATAACTATAACCTAGATAACGCTAACTCCCCTAACGGCTTTAGCATTGAAGCATGGGTGAAGCCTAATGCTGTAAACGGCACAAGAACGGTTTTCTCAAGAAAAGATGCCGGTGACAACACCAACGGATATGATTTAAGCATTGTTAACGGACAAGTACAATTTAATTGGTATAACGGTTCTGGTTCTGGATCAGTCACCACTGGAGGCGATACGATCGGCACCGACAGATGGTATCAATTAGCCCTTACTTTTGACGGAACAACATATACATTGTATGTAGATGGTATTGCATTAGGCACAAGTGCCGGTAGTGCTCCTGCTGCTACAGCCGCTAATATAGAAGCACTTTTAGGCGCTATGGATCAAGCTCCCCAAAATGTTCCTACAAATTATTACCACGGTTGGGTAGATGAACTAAAGATATGGAACAAAGCCATAACCGTAGAACATATCAGACAGATGATGAACCAAGAAATAGAAGCATCTGGAACCGATGTAGCTGGTGTTGTTATCCCTGACAAGATTTACGGCCCAGATTACGATAATAACAACTCAGAAGACGACCTACTACTATGGAGCAATCTTGTGGGTTACTACCGTATGAATGTTGCTTGTGGCGATTTGGCGCCATACGTTGGCGTAAGTGGTAGACTAAGGAACATAACTACTAGTCAGCAACAAACCGCTCCACTACCCTATACAACAAGAGTAGGAAACCAAACCTGGAGTACCGACAATACTTGGACCCATTTTACTGTTTGGGACACTCCAAACAGTAACGGAATCAATGGAGACCCCATCGATTGGAATATTGTAAGTATTTCTCATAATGTAATAGCTAATTCTAAAGACTTGACATTATTAGGACTTCTTGTTAACTCTGGTGAATTAACCGTAACAGGTGCAGGAACTCAAGACGAAACCAATACTGGACATGGTTTGTGGGTAACACATTACCTGAAATTAGATGGCATCTTAGATTTAATTGGCGAGTCACAATTAGTACAAAAACGCTACTACGTTAGTGGTACAACTACCCAATACAACGAAAGTACTCTGGATGTAAACAGTGGTGGATACTTAGAACGCGACCAACAAGGTAGTAACAATCCTTATAACTACAATTATTGGGGATCACCAGTTGGACCGCAAACTGTTGGATCGAATAACAACCCTAGAACCATAGGGGGCATAATGCGAGATGGAACAAATACCGATGTTCCCAAACCAATAAATTGGACAGCGACCTATACGGCTCCCGATTCCGATCCTATATCCGTAAGTACCCGATGGCTTTACGCCTACGAAAATTACGTATCAAATACCTATGCCGCCTGGAGAGCTGTAGGAAATAGCAATACATTTGCTGCCGGCCTTGGACATATTATGAAAGGAAGTGGTAAGGGATATGTTAAAAATGTAGAAGGAACACAAAACTATGTGTTTGTAGGCAAGCCTAACAACAGTACAATAAGCACCACTATTACTGCTGGGAATGATGCCTTGGTAGGTAACCCATACCCTTCTGCTATAGACGCTAATGAATTTATTCTTGATAATGGACCAGGAGGGACAAATAGTATTTCCGGATCATTGTATTTTTGGGACACCTATGTAAGCAACAATACCCATATTTTAAGAGATTATGAGGGAGGTTATGCTATTTTAAATTTATCAGGAGGTAATGAAGCAACGACACCACCACCAACAGTAGATGGTTATTATGTAGCAGGAGGAGATGGCTCCAAAGCTCCTGAGCGATATATACCGGTGGGTCAGGGATTTTTTGTTTCTACCATAAAAAGTTCTACATCATCGACACCTGGCGGACAGGTTATATTTAAAAACAGTCAACGTGTTTTTGAAAGAGAACAAGTAACAGGCACTAATGACGGCTCTGTCTTCTTAAAACCCGGAGGCTCTAAAGGTAAAAACGACAAGCCAAAACCCAAAAAGCCTAATAATATTTATAATGATATTAGTCGCCTGAGACTTGATTTTAAAACACCTGAAGGTGCTGTAAAACACTTACTCTTAGCCTTTACTCCTGATAATCGGGCAACAGATGGAATTGATTATGGATACGATGCACCTAAATTTAATGTATTCCCTAATGACTTAAATTGGGATATTGAAAACAGCCCCTATGAGATACAAGGCGTAGGTGCTTTTGATGAAACAAAGCAATACCCTTTAAGACTTACGTTAACCACAGGTGGCGAAGTAGAGATTAGCTTAAACACTTTGGAAGGCTTTGCTCCCAATGCCAAAGCATATATTTATGATTCGCTATTGGGAACATATACCAAAATAAATAATGCACCTTTTGAAACAACATTGGATCCAGGTAATTACCTAAACAGGTACTTCCTAACCTTTGCCAAAGACAACGCACTATCTGTTGCAGACGAGCAATTAAACCAAATTGTTGTGAATTATTTAAGAAACAGCAAGGAAATTTACATTAATCCGCCTAATGGTGTAGATGTAAACCAGGTTCTATTAATTAATATGCTTGGCCAAACTGTTAAAACATGGCATCCATCAAACACCTCTTCGTACTCTGGTGAAATAAAGATCCCAGTTAACGGTAGTATCCCTGATGGCAGCTATATAATAAAAGTTACTACTTCTACTGGAACGATGAACAAAAAAGTTATTATCAATCAATAACATTTTACAAAATAGACGAACAAAAAAGGTGGCTCAGGCCACCTTTTCTACATTAACAAGAAAGTTTAAACTTACAATTAAATGTATTTTATCGATTTTTTAAGCATTTCATAGATTATTTGTGTTTTTTTTTATATGTTTGACTCAGAAACCAAAGCTATCAATAACCCTAAATCTGATGAAAACAATTACCAATCTATGTATGTTACTGATATTATTTACAACCCTAAATAATTTTAGTACCAACAACTCACCTCAAAAAACATCTTTGGCCTATGCTTTCGACAATATCCAACGTGTCCGTATAGATTTTACAATGCCTAATGGCTACATAAGACATCTTATGATAGGGTTTACTCCCAATAATGCAGCTACAGATGGTGTTGATTACGGCTATGATGCTTTAAACATAGACACCTTTGTCGATGACTTAAACTGGATGATAGAGGATGAACGTTATGTAATTCAAGGAGTAGGAGCTTTTGATGACACTAAAAAATATCCTTTAGGACTATTCTTAACAAATTCGGGAAATATCAAAATCGAACTGGATAGGCTGGAAAATTTTGAAACACCCATCGACGTTTTCATTTACGATTCTCAATTAAACACGTATACTAAGCTAAATGAAGATAGCTATTCAAAAACCATGGCCAGTGGCGAATACCTAAATAGATTTTACCTTGCTTTTAAAGAAGAAAGCAGTCATGACATCTTTGCAAAAACACTGGACATAGAGGAAGTTTCTTTTAAGAATACACAAATTAGCTTTATTAACAGTACTAAAGAGCTATACATAAAAACTAACAATAATTTTAATATTGAAACAATTACCGTATTCAATATTCATGGACAAAAACTTTTAGTATCTCCAAAAGTAAACAAGTCGACCATTAGAATCCCGCTAAATAACGTTAGAATGGGGCACGGAATAGTAAACATAGAAACGGATCACGGTTCTATAGCCAAACAAATTATCATTCAATAATCCCAATCAATAATGGAAATAACCATCAACCTTTCATGTACTTAGTAATTATTTTAGTTAGTCACCAAAAAAACTAATACAATACTAAAACGTGTTTGACTTAAAAGTCCTAAAGCTTAATTTAGGACTTTTTTATTTGATCTATTAAAGCATCCAGGTCTAATGTAGATTGCTCACCAGAAACCATATTTTTTAAGGCAAACTTATTGGATTGCATTTCCTCTGCTCCAACCAAAATAACAAATGGGATTTGACGTTTATTGGCGTGGTTCATTTGCTTTTTCATTTTAGCGCTATCTGGATACAGCTCTGCATGGATGCCATGAGCTCTCAATTGTTTAATTGCTTTTAAACTAAACAAGGCTTCAGAATCACCAAAATTTATAAACAACGCATCAACAGATTTAGCAACTGTTTTTGGGAACAACCCTAAAGACTCTAAAACCAGATAAATCCTATCCAGCCCAAAACTAATCCCCACACCGCTTACATTTTTTAGTCCGAAAATACCAGTTAGGTCATCGTAGCGACCACCACCACCAATAGAACCCATCGCTACTGTTTTAGGGGCAGCTACCTCAAATATAGCTCCTGTATAATAATTTAACCCTCTGGCTAACGTAACGTCCAATTCTAAAGTTGTTGTTTCCAAGCCAAGCGCATTGATTGCTGTATCAATAAATTCCAATTCCTCAATCCCCGTAATACCTTCTTCTGAAGATGCCAAGATGCCTTTTAAAATCGCTACTTGCTCCTTAAAAGTCCCCGAAAGTGAAAATAAAGGTTCTAATTTAGCAATGCCACTTTGCGGGATACCCTTGCCCAACATCTCCTCCTTTACTTTTTCTTCACCAATCTTATCCAATTTATCAAGTGCAACAGTAAAATCAATTAACTTATCACCAGCACCAATTACCTCTGCAATTCCAGAGAGTATTTTTCTGTTATTTATTTTTATGGTAACACCATCAAGCTTTAATGCTGAAAATACCGTATCGTATAACTGTATGAATTCTACCTCTTGCCATAAAGAATCCGATCCAACCACATCGGCATCGCACTGGTAAAACTCTCTAAAGCGCCCTTTTTGAGGCCTATCGGCTCTCCATACGGGCTGTATTTGATACCGTTTAAACGGAAACTCGATCTCGTTTTGGTGCTGCACTACATAGCGAGCAAAGGGAACTGTTAAATCGTAACGCAGAGCTTTCTCCGAAATTTTAGATGTTAGCTTAGCCGAACTTTTTTCTGAATAAAGAGCCTCATCAATTTTGCCCAAAAAATCCCCGGAATTCAAAATCTTAAAAATCAGGCGATCTCCCTCCTCTCCATACTTCCCCATAAGGGTATCGGAATTCTCGAAACTTGGTGTTTCAATAGGTTGGAAACCAAATGTTTCAAACGCCCTTCTTATCGTATTAAAAATATAATGCCGTTTAGCTACTTGTTCTGGATTAAAATCTCTTGTACCTTTAGGAATACTTGGTTTTTGAGCCATAATAACTTCCTGCAATGGCAGGAACCCTTTTTATAATTAATAATATTGTTAAAAAGTGAATTCGCACTTAGCGTGGAATACCTTATCCTTTTGCTTGAAGCAAAAATAAAGAATGAAACGAACATTAATAAATTTTAAGCATTTTTTCACAAAAGGTAATCACGCTAATTTATTAACCTATCAAAAAAGTTAAACAAATCTCCTTTTGTTATTACTGCCCCTTGCTGGATGAGTTTAAATTTATCTAAATTTCTATCATCGGTATAATCTTTTTTGGCTTGTAAAAACTCCACACGGTCATCCATTAAATTTTCACGCAGCCAATTATATCCTTCGGTAGTCGTTAAATCTTTTTCCACATTAAGCTTAACGGCGATAACATGCATTTTATCATCATTCAAGCTAAACAAGTGTATTTGGTTAGGTGATATATGCTCCAAATACTTAGCTGCATTTAAAGCGCCCTCCCATATTAAATCGCTAAATACGTCTAATTCCATTTCTGCCATTTCCGGCTTATTAGCTTTAAGGTTTTTCCATTCGTCTGCTGTAATAGATTGGGTTGCCAAAAAATTAATAAACTCCTGGTGCAATTCTTCAAACTGTTCTTTTGTAAGCCTACTGTACTTCATTACATTTTAACTTTAATGTTTTCTATTGTAGCAAGAAATTCTCAAGCAAATAAAAAAACCGTTTAGAGTTCATCTAAACGGTTTATCTTTTATATACATTTAAAATTAGTTTGCCTGTGCAACAACTTCAAATTCTAGATCGACAGATACTTCTCTGTGTAAACGTACAATAGCATTGTATTTCCCTGTACGTTTAATGTTTCCACCGATCACATTGATAAACTTTTTATCAATATTCTGTCCTTCTTTTTCTAAAGCGGCAGCAACATCAATATTGTTTACAGATCCGAATAGTTTATCTCCAGATCCTACTTTAGAAGCTATTTTAATCTCTAAAGCCTTTAATGCTTCAGCAATTTTATTAGCATCATCAATAATCTTCTTTTCTTTAAAAGCTCTTTGCTTTAAGTTCTCAGCCAATACTTTTTTAGCCGAAATTGTTGCTAAAATAGCTTTTCCTTGAGGAATTAAAAAGTTTCTACCATAACCGTTCTTAACCGTTACAACATCGTCTTTAAATCCTAAATTTTCAACGTCTTGTTTTAATATAAGTTCCATAGTTATGCTTATTTTATTTCAACAAATCTGCCACATAAGGCATTAATGCCAAATGACGTGCTCTCTTAACAGCAACAGATACTTTTCTTTGATATTTTAATGAAGTCCCTGTTAAACGTCTTGGTAAGATTTTACCTTGCTCGTTTACAAATTTCAATAAGAAATCTGGATCTTTGTAATCGATATATTTAATACCAGACTTTTTGAAACGACAATACTTTTTAGTTTTGTTAGTTTCGATGTTTAACGGAGTTAAATATCTAATTTCTCCGTCTTTTTTTCCTTTAGATTGTTGTTCTATCGACGACATAATTAAGCTTTTTGTTTAAGTTTTTCTCTTCTTCTCTCAGCCCAAGCTACTGCATGCTTATCTAACTTAACTGTTAAATAACGCATAAAACGCTCGTCACGTCTAAACTCTACTTCTAGTGCATCAATTGCTTCACCAGACACAGTGTACTCAAATAAGTGATAGAAACCACTTTTCTTGTTTTGAATTGGGTAAGCTAATTTTTTTAAGCCCCAATCTTCCTTAGCTACCATCTTAGCTCCCTTAGAAACAAGAAAATCTTCATATTTCTTTACTGTTTCCTTTATCTGATCTTCAGATAAAACGGGATTTAAGATGAAAACAGTTTCATAATGATTCATAATTAAATCTAATTTATTATTAAAAATTGGGTGCAAAAATAACCATATATTTCCTATATTGCAAGCATATTCCAAACAATTATAGTGTAAAGTTTTATATGTTAAAAATATGTTAAAACAAACACTTTATCGATGATTTTTGGTTTTTAGCCGAATTTTTTGTACTATTGTCGATATCTTAACCGAAATATTAAAATGTTATGACTTTAAACTGTGTAGTAGTAGACGACTCCGCAATACAACGTCTCTCGATAGTTAAGTTGGTAGAAAACCACCCTTCACTTAATTTAATCGCCGAGTACAGTAGTGCATTAGAAACCAAAAACGGGTTGAATACGCACAAAGTAGATTTAATCTTTTTAGACATTGAAATGCCAGTGTTAAATGGATTTGAACTTCTGGACGTATTAAACAACAAGCCTCAAATTATCTTTGTAACCGGAAAAACCGAGTATGCCTTTAAAGCATTTAATTACGATGCTACCGATTATTTGCACAAACCAATTACAAAAGAACGTTTTAACACATCCGTTGAAAAAGCTTTAGAACAGCACCGACTAACTTTGGATTTCAACGAAGAAGAAGGCGAACATATTTTTGTAAAAAGTAACCTAAAAAAGAGAAAGGTTTACATTAAAGATATTAAATGGATTGAAGCTTTAGGTGATTACGTAAAACTCGTTACCGAAGAAACAAGCCTTGTAGTATTATCTACAATGAAAGCGTTTGAAAAAGAATTACCAGAAAATAAATTTTTGAGAATTCACAAATCGTATATAGTTAACCTAGACAAAATAGATAGGTTTAACAGTAAAAATGTTGAAGTTGGCGCTTATGAGATTCCTTTAAGCCGGAACAAGAAAACCCAACTTGTAGATGCTTTAAATAACATTTAAACCAGTTAAAAGTTATCGACATTTAAAATTACCCTAACTGAACGAAAATCTTTTATACTAGAGAAGCTATTATTAATTTTAATGATAGCTTCTTTTGTTTTAGACAGCGATTGGTTTTTAGGGATCTTAATTAGAATGTTTTTATGAAACTGGTTCCTAATTCTGGAAATTGGTGGCGACTCTGGTCCTAACACATAAGAATCGAACACATTTCGTAATGATTTCGCTAACCAGTTAGAAGCCGTATCCACCTTAATATAGTCTTTATGCTTTAGTGTTATTTTAATCTGCTTATATACTGGTGGATATTTAAAATTATAACGATCGTTTATTTGCTCATTAAACATCTCAATATAATTGTTGGTAGATACTTGCTGTAAAATATTGTGGTATGGGTTATAAGTTTGAATCAATACTTTCCCCCTAATGTCTGTACGCCCTGCCCTTCCTGCCACCTGTAGCAATAATTGGAAACTACGCTCATGAGCTCTAAAATCGGGAAAGTTAAGCATGTTATCCGCATTCATAACACCTACCAATTTTACATTTCTAAAGTCTAGCCCTTTAGTTAGCATTTGGGTTCCCACTAAAATATCCACCTCTTGTTGCTCAAAGGCCGTGATTATTTTTTCATAACCATACTTTCCCCTTGTTGTATCCAAGTCCATTCTTGCAACTTTCTTGTCAGGAAATAGCATCTTAACCTCAGCTTCTATCTGTTCGGTTCCCAACCCTTTACGGTCCAGCTCATGACTTCCACACGCCATGCATTCACGCAACATGGCCATAACATAGCCACAGTAATGACACCGTAATTGATTACGGTATTGATGATACGTTAAACTTACATCACAATTAGGGCATTGTGGTGAATTTCCACATGTTACGCATTCTACAACAGGAGAGAAACCGCGCCTATTTTGAAACAGAATAATTTGGTGCCCCTCTTGTAAGGTTTCGGTCATCTCTAAAACAAGCCGTTCACTAAAATGACCTTTCATTCGTTTCTTTTTCCTGGCTTCCTTAATATCGACCAATTCAATATCGGGCATTAAAACATTATTATAACGCTTATTTATTTCAACGAATCCGTATTTGTTTTGTTTGGCATTAAAATAACTCTCTAAACTTGGTGTTGCAGATCCTAATAGCACCTGTGCTTGCCATATGTTTGCCAAAACTATCGCCGTATCGCGTGCATGGTATCTTGGTGCGGGATCAAACTGTTTAAAAGATTGCTCGTGTTCCTCATCTACTATAATTAGCCCTAAGTTGGTAAAAGGTAAAAAAATTGAGGAACGCGCCCCCAATATAATCTTCGCTTTGGCTTTACTCTCTAACACATTGTTCCAAACCTCAACACGCTCATTAGAAGAATATTTAGAATGGAACACCGAAACCTGCTCTCCAAAATAATTTTGTAACCTCGTAATTAGCTGGGTAGTCAAAGCTATTTCTGGCAACAAATAAAGCACTTGCTTTCCTTTTTTAACAGCTTCTTCAATTAACTTAACATATACTTCTGTTTTACCAGACGATGTAACACCATGCAACAACGTAACATGATGGGAAGCAAACGATTCCTTAATCTCCCCTAAAGCCTTTTCTTGATATGCATTTAACTGTTTGCTTGATTCATTTTCAGCACCGTCATATTGAATACGATCTGTTTGAATGTAATATTCTTCAAGAACACCTTTATCTATTAGCGATTTAACAATTGCTGACGAAGCCTTACTTTCTTCAGTAAGCTCTGAGACTTTAATTGGTCTTTTTGTTTTGGACGACAACATAAACAAGGTCATAACCACCAAATGTTGCTTAGGAGCCCTGTTCAAGCTTTCTAATAGATCTTGAAGTGCTTTTTCTGAAGTAAAGTCGGAATGTAACTTTACATAGCGCACCAGTTTAGGCTTATACTTTTCATATACTTCCTCTTCTAAGAAAATAGCCTCTTTCTCGATTAACCGCTTAATTACCGGTAATACATTTTTTTTATCGAGAATATTCATTATGTCGTGAATCTTTAATGATGTCTGGTACTGCAACGCTTCAAACACCAAAAATTCGTCGTCTTTCAAAATGGATTCATCAATGGTCTTTGTTTTATTCCTGGAAAGTATCGTCTCACTTTCTAAAATAAAAGCACTTGGTAAAGCGGCTCTCATAATATCTCCAAGAGTGCACATATAATAGCTAGAAATCCACTGCCAAAGCTTTAATTGGCTTTCTGTTACTATAGGGACATCATCCAATATCTGATGAATTTCTTTAGCCTCATAAGCCAGCGGCGGAACGGTATGAATTTTTGCCACTATACCCGTGTATATTTTTGACTTACCGAAGGGAACAGCTACACGCATACCTACTTTTAAAAAATCAGCCTCTGAAATAGTTATACTATAGGTAAATAACTTTTTAAGAGGGACAGGAATAATAACATCAATAAAATACTGCATAGACTAACACCTTTTACGCAGTTTGTATAATGCTGCATTTAACTCGTACCCCAACAATAAAATATTCGCATTGAGCCATAAATAAAACAACAAAATCAATAAAGCTCCTATGGAACCATACAATTTGTTGTACTGACCAAAATTCTCAATGTAGATTCCGAACAAATAGGATGTAACAATAATCAATAATGTGGTAAAGAGAGCCCCAATTGAGAAAAAATTAGAATGTTTTCCTTCTTTAGTCCCAAAATAATACAAGGTGGCCGTAGCCAAATAGACCATAATAACAAAAAACACATATTTGGCTATATCGAACCAAAAAACACTATTGGTCCCAACTTGATATCCCCTGTCTTGCAATGCTTCCAAAAATTCCTGAACCACGTAAATTTGGAAATACCCCAATACAGCTATGGTTACAATAAGCAAAAATGCCAAAATTAAGGCAACTCCCATAGCGTACAAATACTGTCTAAAAACATTACGTGTTAATTGTTCGTGATAAGAATTCTCAAAACCTGAAAAAACGGCATTAACACCATTGGCCATTAAGGCTATGGACAATACAAATACAGAGGACAATAAACCTCCCCGTTGTGAGTCTTCAATATTTTTAAAAATATTTTGAAAGAAAAAATCAGAAGTGCTTGGCGGTAAAAAAGATTCCAAAAAATCCATAAATTCCTTTTGAAAATTCTCAATGGGAATCAACGGAATAATAATTAAAAGAAACAACAAAAACGGAAACAAGGCCATAAAAAAGCTAAAAGCTATTGCACTTGCTCTGGTTGTTAAAGCACCTTTTACTATACCAATGATGTAAAGCTCCAACAAATCATAAAACGACAAGCCTTCCAATCCCGGCAATTTTAATTGCTTAAACAAGCGCACTAAGATATTGAGTATTGGTATCTTATTAAGCTTGTCTTCAACGGGCTTAGTCATTGACAAAAATTAAAAATTAATTGAACTAAAAGCACCTATTCGGTGTTTATAAAACTATTTTATGGCTTTCAAACTTAAATCCATGTTATGAACCGAATGGGTCAAGGCACCACACGAAATATAATTTACCCCACATTCAGCATAATGTCTAATGGTCGTTTCATTGATATTTCCCGAGGACTCGGTTAAGCACTTATTCCCTATCATTTTAACAGCTTTGCGGGTATCTTCATAATCGAAATTATCCAATAAAATACGATACACCCCTTCACTTCTCAAAATTTCTTCAACCTCATGTAAATCACGTGCTTCGACCATGATCTCCAGATCTTTTCCTGTCTCCCTAAGGTACTGTTTAGTTAGTTCAATAGCTTTGGTGATACCTCCAGCAAAATCAATATGATTATCTTTAAGCATAATCATATCATAAAGAGCAAAACGGTGATTCTCTCCTCCCCCTAGCTTTACGGCCCATTTTTCCAACACTCTTATACCAGGTGTTGTTTTACGCGTATCGAGCACGCGTGTTTTCGTTCCCTTAAGGAGGTCTACAAAAGTTCTGGTTTTTGTAGCAATAGCACTCATACGCTGCATGGCATTTAATACTGTACGCTCAGCCTTTAAAATTGATTGTGATGGACCTTCAACGTACATCACAACATCTCCATAAGTAACTTCGGAACCGTCCTCTATTAATGTTTCTACCTTTAAACCTTTATCAACATAAGCAAATACCTTTTTTGCAAAATTAACGCCTCCAATTATCCCTTTGTCCTTAACTAAAAGCTTTGCCCTACCTCGAGCGTTTTCCGGAATACAAGCCAACGAACTGTGATCTCCGTCACCAACATCTTCCCGAATAGCATTAGATATTATATGTCGTACCTCATTATCAAATTGTTCTTGTGTTATCATACGCTTGATTATAGTTTGCTGCTAAAATAAGAAATTGATTTGCTATATTAAATTTTTAGAATCATGAATTTTGCACTTTTGTTAGACAAATTTTTAATTCATTGAATAGGAAATACTAATTTCGTAATATGACTATAAAACTACTCGCTATAGGGAAAACAGATAGTAAAGCTTTGCAGTTACTTATTGATGACTACAAAAAGCGTTTGGGCTTTTATATTAAGTTTTCACTGGAAATCATACCAGACATAAAGAACAGTAAAAACTTAAGTGAAACACAGCAGAAGCAAAAAGAAGGTGAACTTATCCTTAACAAACTGTCTCCCACTGATATTTTAATTCTACTTGACGAAAATGGCAAACAGTTTGATTCGGTTGGCTTTTCGGGATATTTACAAAAACACATGAACTCAGGAATCAAGCAACTGGTTTTTGTTATAGGTGGGCCTTATGGGTTTTCACAAGATATTTATGATAAAGCAAATGGGAAAATATCATTGTCTAAAATGACATTCTCCCATCAAATGGTAAGATTATTTATTATTGAGCAGCTTTACAGAGGGTTTACCATTTTAAGGAACGAACCCTACCACCACCGCTAATTTTAATATACTTTAAAGACTTCCTTTCGCTTTTGAAGCTGGTGGTCTAATTCGCTTATGGTCTTCTTTACGGCCAATTCGAAATTGCGTTCATTAGAAGTCGCAAAAATACGCGGACCTGGCAAACTTAATTCCATACTACATATTTTTCCAGAATCGTGTTGCTTACGATCTTGTTTAAAATGAACGTCTGCACTTATTAAAAATTCATACTTGTTAAATAGTTTTTGTAATTTGTCTTCGGTGTAGGCTGAAAGCGTTTCGCTTATATCCACGTGCACATATTGAATGTTAACTGTCATAATATTGAATTTTTAATGGGTTATACTTATTTCTATTTTCAAATTTAAATGGAAGACACGCAAAAAGAGCTGACATAAATCATACGAATATACCTATTTACTCTTATTACTTTCCACTTCCTTTTTATTTTTTAACGCAATCCACTTACTCATAAATTTGGTACTCTGCAAAGTATGGTGCTGTAACATTTGTCCCGTAAAATTGTGATGTCTATTTTTTTGCAAATTTATTATAGCATCTTCTATCTGCTTGAAAAATATATCTTCAAAATGTTCTTTATTGAACCGTTTATCTATAACATTAAATCCATTTTGCTGTTTACTAACCCAAAGGGTTTCATCACAATATAAAGATACCACCTTTTGTACAAAATCTTCTGGAAGATCTTCAATAAAACCATTAGGTTCTAAATCACCATAAAGTCCTTCGGCTCCATTGGTCGTCGTAACACAAGGTGTCCCATTTAGCATGGCATCAACCAATTTCCCTTTTAATCCAGCTCCAAAACGAATTGGAGCTAAACAAACTCTAGATTGTTGCATGACCAAATTCACGTCATCAACGTACCCTTTTACAAAAAAACCGTCTTCAGGAGCATTAAGTTGCGTTATCTTTTGTGACGCATAAGCACCATAAACATGTAATTCGGCATTAGGCAACTGCTGCCTAATAAGCGGCCAAATAGTTTCTTTTAAATACAGCACTGCATTATAATTGGGTTGATGCATAAAATTACCTATCGTAATAAAATGTTGCCGCTGTTCAAATTTCAGAAGGTTTTTTTCTGTCGGAGCCTCTACTCTATCCAATAAAAAAGGTAAATACCACAGTAACGAACCATCAACTTTGAAATGTGTTTTAAGCATATACATTTCAGCTTCCGAAATAATTAAACTCAAATCACTTCTGTAAATACTTGCTATTTCCCGCTTCGCCACATCATTAAACAAATAAGACAAATCAAATGGCTTCCCTTCTTTAAAAGCTTGTTGTCTCCCTTTTCGCAAACAATGTAAATCTTCTGTATCTAAAACCCGTAATGCTTCTGGGCACTGTTCTGCCACTCGCCATCCAAACTGCTCTTCCATCATAAATCTATCGAATAGTACAATGTTTGGATTCAGGTCTTTAACAAAAACATCAAAACTAGCATCATTTAGCAGTATCATTTCTTGAGAAACTCCAATCCTTCCAAGATCAAATGCATTATCACTCTTAGCACAAGGGCTTGCAAAAGTAACTACATATCCTCTTTTTTTAAATGCATATATAAGCTGCATCATTCGGCTTCCTGCAGCAGAACTTTTGGGCTCTGGCCAAACAAAGCCTATTATTAATAAAAGTTTTCCCATTTAATATTGCCAATCATTTTGCAAGACAAAGCCTTTACCTACTCTGGCTTCTTTTCCAAACTATACTTAAGGCGTACTTTTTTTGCCCAATCAACAACCAATTTAATTTGCTCATTAGTTAAACGAGCTTCCTTATGGGTCCAGGTATATGATTTTAAAGGCATGTGCTTTTCTTCGACCATCTCTATAAGTTCATCAAATTTATGATCTTTTCGTTTAATAGAATTTCCCTGCCATTTGGATACGTTAAAATGCTTTTTACCATCATTAACATGTCCCGCCATCCAATAATTTATAGGCGTAATATTATTATACCATGGATAACGTGTTACATCACTATGACAATCGTAACAACTTTCCTCCAATATCCCCTTCACATCATCCGACGGATTGGTATCCAATAAAAAAGGAGCTACCGAAGCCAAATCGCCTTCATTTTTTTGAGGCCTAAAAAACTGGGCGATGATTATTACTCCCAATACAATCAACAATATTCTTTTTTTTCTATTCACAAGTTTAAATTTTTATTATGTTAGGTTCTTTTTAGATATTTCAGGGTTCTAAAAATAATAAAATTATGCTATGACTTTAGAAGAACTTTATAAAGCTTTAAGTTTTATCAACGCATCTCGTGAGCATCGCTTAAAATATGCCAATATAGTTTTAAAAGATATAAGCCTCTTTCCAAAACTATTATCTATACTTTTTATGACTGAGGACAAGGTATCTTGCCGAGCAGCATGGGTTTTTGAGTTTGTTTGTGCTAAGTACATCTATGCTATTGTTCCACACTTAGACTCTTTTACGGAAAATCTTCACAAAATCCATCAAGAATCCGCCATACGACCAGTTGCAAAAGTTTGCGAATATATTGCTAAGGAATACTATTCCAAAAATCAAAATACCATTACGCACTTACTTACCCCCAAACACAAAGAACATATTATTGCTGCTTGCTTTGACTGGTTAATAAATGATTGTAAAGTAGCTCCTAAGGCATACGCCATGGAAACATTATTTCTCTTCGGAAAAGACAATGCATGGATTTACCCCGAATTAACCCAAATTATAGAACGCGATTACCATACTCAGAGCGCAGGTTTTAAAGCCCGAGGCAAACACATCTTAAAAAAAATCAAAAAACAATAAAGAGTTATATACAGCTATAACTACTATATTATTAAGCAAACCAAATTTTCAAATAAATCATGCCTTTAACTTCGCACTTTTAACTTCGCACTTCTAACTTTCTTTCCTATCTTTGCACCTTTAAAAATCACATCATATATGTCTTTATCATCACTTAACGCCATTTCTCCAATTGATGGGAGATACAGAAATAAAGTTAACGAATTAGCACCTTACTTTTCGGAAGAAGCCTTAATAAAATACCGTGTTTTAGTAGAAATAGAATATTTTATAGCGCTATGTAATATACCATTACCCCAACTAGAATCGATTGACAACGGGTGTTTTGAAGATTTAAGAGCTATTTACAAAACATTTTCTGCCGAGGATGCTCAAGCCATAAAAGATATTGAACGGGTAACGAATCACGATGTAAAAGCAGTTGAATATTTTATCAAAGAAAAATTTGACACGCTAGGTCTATCCCAATACAAAGAATTTATCCACTTTGGATTAACATCCCAAGATATTAACAATACCGCTATTCCGTTAAGCATAAAAGAAGCAGTTGAACAGGTTTACATTCCAGAATACACCCTTCTTTTAAACAAACTAAAAGGGCTTGCACAAGACTGGAAAGCTATTTCCATGTTGGCAAGAACGCATGGTCAACCAGCTTCCCCTACCCGATTGGGTAAAGAAATTGATGTTTTCATAACACGTCTGGAAGCACAATTTAACATATTAAAAACCACTCCCAATGCCGCCAAGTTTGGAGGTGCTACGGGCAACTATAATGCGCACCATGTTGCTTACCCCAATATTAACTGGAAAGCATTTGGGACACAATTTGTGCAAGATACACTAGGTTTGCACCATTCGTTCCCTACAACACAAATAGAGCATTACGACCATATGGCTGGTTTATTTGATACCTTAAAGCGCATAAACACTATTATTATAGATTTAGATAGGGATATATGGACTTATGTATCCATGGATTATTTTAAACAAAAAATTAAAGCTGGTGAGGTGGGTAGTTCAGCCATGCCTCATAAAGTAAATCCAATAGATTTTGAAAATAGTGAAGGTAATTTAGGAATTGCAAATGCGGTTTTTGAGCATTTATCGGCTAAACTTCCTATATCCAGATTACAACGTGATTTAACTGATAGCACCGTATTAAGAAATATAGGTGTTCCTTTTGGTCATACACTAATTGGTTTTAAATCAACTTTAAAAGGTTTGGACAAACTACTTTTGAATGAAGCGAAATTTGCAGAGGATTTAGAAAACAATTGGGCTGTTGTTGCCGAGGCTATTCAAACTATATTGCGTCGCGAAGCATATCCCAACCCTTATGAAGCTTTAAAGGGACTTACGAGAACTAACGAAAAAATAAACCAGAACTCTATCGCTAGCTTTATAGACACTTTAGAGGTTTCCGATAGTATTAAAGCCGAATTAAAACAAATTACACCTGGCAATTACACCGGGATTTAAATACAGCATGTTAAGCGACAAACAATCTCTCATACTATGTGGCATTACAGCCTTAAGCATTTTTTTGTTTGGGATATTGGAAATTCTGGACAATTTTATTGTTCTAACATTCCTTAGTATAGTCTTCTTGTCCATTATCGCTAATATGTTATTTGTGCACTCTAAATCGGAAACTGAAGATGATGGTGAACACAAAAACAAACACGACATAAAATAATAAAAGGCTGTCTTAAAAAATGAAGACAGCCTTTTTTATGAACTCTATTTTATGATCATCATTTAAAGAAATCCATGACACCTTGCAATTGGGCTTCGTCAAAATCAGCATTTTTCATAGTGCCCACTAAAGTTGCCATTTTTTGAGGGTCAATATCGTCACCCAGTATACGAATAATCCCAAAACCAATTGTTTTAGAGCTTCCAAACAACACTACCTCATCTGCCCGTTCATCAGTTCCTATATACTTAACAACTACTTTGGTTCCTTTATCACTAAATTCTATAAGATCGTTATACTTTTTATGCTTTAATATGGTTTTAACCTTATTCAATTCTGTATTATATGTTTCCATGTCCGTTTCTTTCACTTTATACCCCAAAAAGTTTAAACGTTTTACTGAATTGTAGGCTACTTTTTGATCTTCGGTAAATTGCGACTTGTCTATGTCTACCATTGACAAAGGAAGGTCTACCGATATAAAATTGCTTGTTTCCTGATGGTCTACAAAATACCGTTGTAGACTAGTTCCTTCATTACAACTAATAACAACAAGTGTAATAATTAAAACAAAGGCTATATTTTTGATTGTTAGTTGCATGATCGATAGAATATTTATTTCTTTTTTTCTAATTGTTTCCCGCCAGGAATATTCATTTTATCGGTGAGTTTTGAAATCTCGTTTAAATTGATGTTACCAGTTAGTGATACAACAACAGTTTCAACATTTCGTTGCTCCCCATTAATCTCAACCCCATTACCTTTCATAGCCTTATCGATACCGCTTACAAAAATCAAAAGTTCCTTAATATGATCGGCATCCTTGCCTTCTTTAACATAAAACTTCACTTCGGTACCACCATCTTTAACCTCCATTAGTTCTTCCAAAGAACGAGAATACGACTTGACCCATTTGGAAATATCTGCAGAAATACTACTTTTATCACTTACAATGGTTTTAAAGCTAGTAATACTATTAACCATATCCATATAAGCTTTAGCTTCAGGGTCACTAACATCTATTCCTGCTTTTGCAATCATTTGGAACATCTTAGGTTGAATGTTTACATAAGTTACTTCTGAACTTTCACTATATTTATCAAAAATATCTTTTTGTGCCAAAGCAGTTAATGGCAGTAGCATAATTGCCATTACTAATACTATTAATCGTTTATTCATTATCCGTTTATTTAATTTTATTGTTTTCATGTGTTCGGTTTTTAATGGTTTGCTTTAAAAATTATACTTGTAATGTTCTCAATTTCGTTGAGATAGCTTAATGTAGCTGTACCTTTATTTACCTCATCAAGATACCCTACAGTTGAAGCGCCTTTGTTGAAATTTTTAGAAATCATCTCTAAAGATTTTGATACTTCTTTAAAAGCCATTTCTGGATCTTTTATGGTTCCAAGATTATTGGTCGAGGCCATTTTAAAATAAACTCCCAGCATAAGAACAGCTACAGCTGCAACAGAAATCCATTTGTAATTGAATTTACGTGTAGTTTTTAATGGAACGTCTTTGGTAAATTGTTCTTGCTGATTTACCATAAAATACGTAAACAGAGGCTTGTACACTTCCAGGTGTGGTGCTACTGTATCCTGTAAGAAGTAGTTTTTAAGCACTTGTTCTTCCTTTAGGGTAGTTTCCCCGTTCTCGTATTTTTCAAGTAATTTTTCTATATTATTTAATACCATAATTATGTGTATTAGTTAATTTCTCCCGTATTGCTTTTCTTGCTCTTGACAAACTCACACGTACTGCCGTATTGTTCATATTCAACATGTCTGCTATCTCTTCAAAATCATAACCTTCTATATCCCGTAATTGAATTACCATACGTTGTTGCTCTGGTAAATCTTCAATAATCTTAGATACCCAAGATACACTGTCGTGCAATTCAACCTGCTTTTGCAAAGGCAAACTCTTTTCTTCATAATTACTATGTACAATTTTTAAATTTTGAGCCTGCTTCGATTTAAGTTTGTCAAAACAAAAATTCTTGGTCATCGTCATAGAAAAAGCTTCCACATTTTTATACTCTTGAATCTTCTTCTTATTGTTCCACAGCTTCAACAAAACCTCCTGTGTTGCATCTTCGGCCTCCTCAGTCGATACAAGTAACCGTTTTGCTAATCGGTACACCTTATCTTTAAAGGGCATTACAATATTTAAAAACTCTTGTTGAGTCATGCTTGGCTTGGTTTAGTTAAAACAACTTCTTTTCGTTATTTGGTATTACGACGAACCATCTTCCTTTTTGTTACAAATTATTTTAAAAATGAAATAATGTAAGTACTTTTAGGGTTTTATAGACTATGTTTATAAAAATATTTTGAAAAATAATTTTATATAAAATAAGCCATTGCAATTCTTGGCAAGAAAAAACAAAGCATAAACAAATGAAACTTTTAAAAGCCTCAATAATTTTATTTATAGTAGCTCTACTAACAATAAGCTGTTTTGAAGATAACGATGACAATACCGTATCGGTAAGTCAAATAAACGATTTTGTTTGGAAAGGTATGAACTTATGGTATTTTTGGCAACAAGATGTTCATGATTTAGCTGATGATAGGTTTACTTCAAATGAAGAATATGCGTCTTTTTTGAATTCTTTTTCTAACCCAAGAGACTTGTTTAATCATCTAAAGTTTAGTGAAGATCGCTTTAGTTGGATTGTTGATGATTATTTTGAACTTATAAATTCATTAAATGGCATATCTAAAGCCAATGGTATGGAATTCGGGTTAGCTCAAATCTCAGGAAGCAATAATCTTGTAGGCTTTGTCGAATATATTTTACCAGGAACAGATGCAAAAGCAAAAAGTTTGAAAAGAGGAGATTTGTTCACTGGAGTTAATGGTACAACTATAACTATCGACAATTATGTAGATTTACTATTTAGTGATGTTGACAGTTACACTTTGAACATGGCAGAATATAATGGCAACACATTAGAATCCAACGGCATAGATATCACTCTCAATAAACAGGCTTATACGGAAAACCCAATTTTAATAGCTAAAACTTTCGACTATTCTGGCAAAAAAATTGGTTACCTAATGTATACTCAATTCATTAACAATTTTGACGAACAATTAAATAATGCTATTGGGAACTTTAAATCAGAAAGTATTGATGAATTGGTTGTTGACTTAAGATACAACCCAGGAGGTCACGTTTCATCAGCTATACATTTATCAACTATGATTACTGGACAATTTGCAGGAGACCTTTTCTTAACACAAGTATATAATGACAAAATACAATCTGTAGTATCTGAAGAAGACGTAAGTGTTTATTTTCCTACTACAATTTCTGGAAATACTCCAATAAACAGCCTTAATCTTAACAAGGTTTACATATTGGCCCAAGGCTCTTCTGCATCGGCAAGTGAGCTGGTTATAAACTGTCTTAACCCTTATATTGATGTTATACATATTGGAGACACAACAAGAGGTAAAAATGAATTTTCAAGAACAATATTAGACGTTCCTTCTTGTGGTTATTTATTAGGCAATGGTTGTGACGAGGAGCCTAATCCGAATCATACTTGGGGGATTCAACCCTTAATAGGTAGAAATGCAAATGCTGATGGATTTTACCAATACACCAATGGTCTCTCCCCAGAACAAAATCTTGTACTTGAAGAGAACATACTTAATTTAGGGGTTTTAGGAGAAACTGATGAACCCCTATTATCTAAAGCTTTGCAACATATTTCAGGTAATGGAAAAATGACAGACCTAAAGCAAGAAGAAATGCGCTTTAAACCGATTACTTCATCCAAACTGCATACTTTAATTCGGGATAACATGTATATTGATACAGTCCCTAAAGAAGTTATGAATGTCATAAATCGATAACTAAAAACTATTCGTCTCACGTAATAAACATGTTTTACACTACAAAAAAGTAGGAATATTTTTTTTTGAATGTAGGTGTTTTTTTAATTTTGTTTTTAACTTAAAATCATACTTATTATGAAAAAACTGCTACTTGCTATTATATTAATTGCTTCTCAATTATCAATTGCCCAATTAGGTTCTAACGCACCTGTTCACGATGCTACCAATTTCGAATCAACTTTAAAATATATTTATACATCTAAACAAGGTAGTGGAGATTGTTATAATTATATCAATGCAGAAGTTTCTTTTGTTTCTCCTTTACCTGAGAATCATCCAGGCCCGACTTCTTCATTTGGATATTATAAATATGAACTAACTTTCTATATCTATGGAATAGATAGTGTAGGCAATGAAACCTTAGTAAAAACAAAAACTAGGTATCGAAATGATTATAATGGATACCCTAATACATCTGAGTATGGTTATACTTATTTTTTAAATAAAGGTGCGGAAACCCCATTTTTTGTTGGTGACTTACCATATATCTCATATTATACAAAAATAAAAATTACAAAGATAATAACAAATAATGATCCCGGCTATCTTATTTTTTATCCAGAGGCTCATTGGGAACAAAAAGACATATATCCTCAGCCTATTTGTGGAGGAGTAGCTTGTGCAACTAATTTTGTTGGTGGGCTTACAATTCCCGACTGTTTAGGCGGAAATGATAGTGTTGATGATAATAGTGGAAGTAATGATACTGACCCAAATTCACAACCCAACCTCACACTGTCTAAATTTACCGTTAAGATAGGGTCAACCACTTATGACACAACAGCCTCAACAAATAACATTCCAATATTTAAATATGGCGAAAATCACACTTTTAATATTACCATAAAAAATGACGATAATGGCAATGCGTCATCTTCAAACTATAAGATATTGGTTTCTGAAGAAAATAAATATCCAGCTATTGGTTCAAAACCAGTGTATGAATATCAATCTAGAAATGTTGGTGGCATTGATGGAAATTCTGAGGAATCGGATTCTTTTTCAGAATTCATCTATTCCAATATTTCATCTTTAAATTTAGAAAACGATAAAACCTATTATATGTTTATTGATATTGACCCAAATGACAATGTTGATGAATCGAATGAGAATATAAATGATAACGTTAGTGTAATACAATTTAAATATAAAAAATCTATTACAGGAAAAATCGCTTTAAAAATAAATACAAGTGGAAGCAAAATTGATGTTAACTATGAGTACTCCAACCACACCAATAATCTAAAAATACGTGATTCAAACTATAATTTAAGACATAATTCAAACATTTATGGCCCCTCTACCGAAGTAAACATTTCTTCTTACCCTTCTGGATTATATGCCATATATGTTAACGATAAATACATAAAAAAGATTGGTATCACAAAAGATTCAGATCCAAATATTATACGTTACCCTGACGAACCATAAAAAAAGAACTTCCTTTGGATATTACATAGGCCAATATTATTATAAACTCATAATATTGGCTTACTTTTTGACTACAACTCATATATTTGTAGTTATTTAAATTCTCATATGCTTATATCTAAAAACAAAACCTACTTTAACTGGAGTACTGGCAAGGACTCTGCTTTAGCATTATACCACCTATTACAGAATCCTAATTACGCTGTTGAGGAATTAATCACCACGGTTAACAGTCATTACGATCGTGTTTCCATGCATGGACTTAGAAGGCAGTTACTAGTTGCCCAAACCGAGGCCTTAAATATAAAATCTAGTTTTATCGAACTACCAGAACAACCCAGTATGGAAGTATATGAACAAAAAATGGGAGAAATGGTAGCTCGACTAAAAAGCGAGGATTTTACCCATAGTGCCTTTGGTGATATTTTCCTTGAAGACCTAAGAATCTATCGCGAAAAACAATTGGCTCAACAAGGTTTTAAAGCCGTTTTTCCCATTTGGAAACGAGACACCAAAGAACTGATCCACGAGTTTTTAGATTTAGGATTTAAAACCATTATTGTATGTGCCAATTCAAAATACTTCAACGAAGATTTTGTAGGTACTGTTATAGATAAAGACTTTATTAACAAGCTCCCGAAAGGTGTAGACCCCTGTGGCGAAAATGGTGAATTTCACACCTTTTGCTTTGATGGGCCAATTTTTAAGAATCCAATCCCTTTTAGTATCGGAGAAAAAGTATACCGCGAATACAACAACCCAAAAACCGATAATTCGATATGTAAAAGTGACAAGTATGGCGTGTGGTATTGCGATTTAACCCCATAAAAAATGCCACTAAAAATAGTGGCATTTAATAAAGTAGTTTAAGTGGCAGAAAACCGACTTTCTATAAAGTCAGTTGAAATCCTAATCTAACATTACGTCCTTTGGTAACGTAACCAGGTACATCTTCGTAATCTTCGTTTAAAATATTGTCTATCCCTCCAAAGAATTTCACTTTATTCTTTAAAGCTTTATGCCCCACATATAGATTAAATACAGAAAAAGCATCCATTGGAATTCCAAAATTATACCGCTTAGAGCTGTATTGATACGTAAGTGATGCATCGGTAGAGTTAGTTATAGTACATGCTATGCCCGCATTCGCCTTATGTTTAGCTACTCTGTTTAACAAACCATCTTTATCTTCAGTAAACGTATAGTTGGAATTAAACAGTACCCCATCTATTAACTCGGTCTTTAATTCAACTTCTACACCTTGAACTTTTCTTTTTAAACTTCCATTAATGTATTGAGCATCATCCCAAGTATTAAAATCACCATCGGCATCAAAATAAGTTATCGTATTTTTCTCTTTCCTGTTAAAATAAAGACCAGAAATGGTAGTTTTGTTAAGTAATTTAAATTCAACCCCTCCTTCAATAGTTCTATTTTCCTCTGGTTTTAAATCTGGGTTAGCTGCTATTCCTCCGCCAAATAATTGATATAATGTTGGCGTTATAAACGATGTTGCGTAGGCTCCCAATAACTTAACATAGTTTCCCTCATCCAACTTAAATACAAATGATGGATTAGCACTATAAACCAGATGTGTCCCATATTCACTATGATTGTTAAGTCTGGCTCCAACATTTAAGTTCAAACCAAAATCGGATACATAAACAGCATTTACATACGGATCGGTATTGGTGAATTTTTCTTCTTCAAAATATAGTGCCCTATTATCAATAACGTTTAAACCTACTATTGTATAAAACACTTTATTGATAACATATTTATTGTAAACATCTAAGGTGTAATTCTTAGCTTCTGAATTGAATTCACCAAAAGCAGAAATAAAAGCCCTGTCATATTCACTAAAAGCGGCGTTCAAGTGCACACTCCCGTTAGCATGTTTTAATACAGAGGTTAACCCTACACGTGCTTGCTCGCTTTTAAACACATTATTACCTTCAGTAAAAGCACCGTTATCGTAATTAGAATTAATATCCGTATAATTTCCAAAAACATTCAATGAAAATGCTTTACTAAAACGATAACCCAAATTTATATCTACTCCATATTTCGAATATGGATCTTTCTCATCTTGATCAGTGATTGCTGCCGACAACCCATCTGTATATTGCTGGTTAAATGACGTACGATACGTAAATTTGTTCAACGTTCCACCAATTGCCACGCTATTATTAAAATCAGCAATATTATAGTTTTGGTCGGCCTTAGACTGATTGGTTCCAAAACTAGAAGCAAATACGCCCTTAATTTTTTCGTTTGCTGCTTTTTTTGTGGTAATATTAATTACCGCCGTTGCCGCTCCACTACCATATAAAGTACTAGCAGCACCTTTAATGATTTCAATAGATTCAATTTGATTTAAATTTAATAGCCTAAAATCGTAATCGGCATAAATTTGTGACGGATCACCTACTTGTACGCCGTCAATAAGCACTAACACCTGTCTATTGTTTCCTCCACGAACATATACCCCTAAATTTTGCCCAGCGTTGCTCCGGCTACCGTTAATTTCAATACCTGACATAGTACTGATTAACTCTGAAATGGTTCGACCTTGGTTTCTTTCAATTTCCTGTTTAGAAATTTTAATGATTGTTTTTCCTGAATTTTCACGCTTTAACTCAAATCGTGAATCTGTGATAACAACTTCATCGAGTTGCTCTACACTAGTTGAATTAGCTTGCTGTTGCGCAAACCCAAATAATGATATACCAAAACACAGTACACCAAAAACATTTGTTTTTTTGTTCATTTAATTAACTAATTGTTCGAGAATCGCATGGACTATCATACGTAAACTTTTATCCCGAAAGTTTGACTTCATTGTTTGAATTTGGCAGGTCTCCTGACTTATTTTATGTTATTATACCTTCCCAGCATTAGCCAGTGGTTTTGAAGTTAATAACATCTTCTTTACGAAGTGCTGAAATAAACCCAGCATAAACTTACAGTTGCGGGAACAGTTCTGGAATTAACGAATTACGAAATAAAAATTATGCCTATTTGATAAAAACAGCCAAATAGTATTTCTGAATTTTGAAATCGTAAATCGTTGCACCAGATTCCCTTTTAATCCGTTCAATTAATTTTGAACAGAACCAAAATTCGCTGCAAATGTACCATCTATTTTTAATATCAAAAACAATTTTATGATGTTATTTATCAAAAAAAAGTAATCTTTGTAGCTTACAATTTCTATTAACAAATGCAATGATCTATTATATAACTGGTGGCGAACGTTCTGGAAAAAGCAGTTATGCCCAAAACTTAGCTTTATCATTTTCCAAGTCTCCAAAATACATAGCAACCTCCCGCATATGGGACGAAAACCATAGAAAAAGAATTGACAGACATATTGCAGACCGTGACAAACGATGGACATCTATAGAAGAGGAAAAAGCGATTTCTTCAGTAATAAAACCCAAAGACACTGTTGTTATAGATTGTGTAACCTTATGGTTAACAAACTACTTTGTAGACACCAAGAATAATATTGAAAAATGCCTGGAATTGGCAAAAACCGAATTCAATAAATTATTGGATATCGATGCTACCATCATCATTATTTCAAACGAGATCGGTATGGGTGTGCACGCACAAACAGAAATAGGCAGAAAATTTACAGAATTACAAGGTTGGATGAATCAACACATTGCCAAGCATGCCAATAAAGCTACCTTGATGGTATCTGGCATTCCCCTTTCTTTAAAATAACAAGTCCCAAAACCATGAATACAACCTCTAACCTAACACTAAAAAACAGTATCCAAAAAAAGATTGACCTTAAAACAAAACCTATAGGAGCGCTTGGAACATTAGAAGCACTTGCTTTAAAAATAGGACTGATACAAAATACGGAAACACCTAAAATTTCCAAGCCCACTATAGTCGTTTTTGCTGGAGATCATGGTATAGCCGTAAAGGGAGAGGTTAACCCATTCCCGCAAGAAGTAACCGCACAAATGGTATACAATTTTGTAAATGGAGGTGCTGCCATTAATGTATTTAGCAACACCAATGCTATTGACCTAAAAATTGTAGATGCAGGGGTAAATCATGCCTTTCCAAAAACCCTAAATATTATAAATGCCAAAATAGCTTCAGGTACCAAAAACTACCAAGACCAACCAGCAATGACATTAGAGCAATGCCAAAAGGCCATTGATAAGGCTGGCGATATTGTTTCTGAAATACACGGCAACACATGTAACACCATAGGTTTTGGAGAAATGGGTATTGGTAACACCTCTTCAGCAGCATTACTTATGAGTTATTTTACCCATATTCCTATTAGCAATTGCATTGGTTCTGGAACAGGACTAAATACTGAAGGCATAGCAAGAAAAAAACAAATACTTTCGGAAGTTTATAATAAATATAACCCAAAAACGCCATTAGAAGCCTTGGCAACTTATGGAGGCTTTGAAATTGCAATGCTTTGTGGAGCTATTTTAAAAGCGGCCGAACTGCGGATGACAATCCTTATTGATGGGTTTATTGTAACTGCAGCTTTATTATCGGCCCAAGCGATTAATCCAAACATTTTAGACCATTGTATCTTTGCGCATAGTTCCAGTGAACAAGGGCACACCAAGATGTTGGATTTCTTAAACGTTACCCCCCTACTATCCTTAAATTTAAGGTTAGGTGAAGGTACTGGTTCAGCACTTGCCATTCCTCTGGTACAAGCTGCCGTTAATTTTTTAAATGATATGGCTAGCTTTGAAGATGCAGGCGTGAGTACCGAAATTGATAAATCCTAAACACATTCTATCTTTAAAATACCATCATACGATGAAAAAAGAGCTTCAAATATTTTTAACTGCCATCATGTTCTTTACCAGAATTCCGTGTCCCAAATGGGTGAACCATGATAAGACATATTTAGAGAAAAGTGCCAGATACTTTTCACTGGTTGGCGTCATTGTTGGAAGCTTGGGTGCTTTGATTTTTTATCTGGCATCTTTTATTTTTTCAACTGAAGTAGCTTTAATACTTAGTATGGTCACTACAATTTATATTACCGGTGCATTTCATGAAGACGGTTTAGCCGATGTATGTGATGGCTTAGGGGGCGGATGGACCAAAGAAAAAATACTCTTAATCATGAAAGATTCCCGATTGGGCACTTATGGAGCTATTGGTATCGTCCTTATACTTGCCATTAAATTTGCTGCATTAAGGGAAGTTCCTTCCAACTACATTCCGCTAGTTATTATTGCAGGCCATAGCATAAGTCGATTTATAGCAACCACACTTATCTATACCCATCCATATGTTAGAGATACAGGAGATAGTAAAGCCAAACCTGCAGCTAAAAACATTACTCCCCAAATACTAATGGTAAGTGCAATTTTTGGCATAGCGCCATTATTTCTGTTTAAATCCCCTATTATTTTTATAGCATTAATCCCTGCTTATTTTTCAAAAATATACCTAGGTATTAAATTCAAAAAATGGCTTGGAGGCCATACGGGTGATTGTGCAGGTGCCGTTCAGCAATTATCGGAAGTTGTTTTTTATTTAAGTATTATAGCGCTTTGGAAATTTATCTAGTTAGACATACCACACCCCTTATAGGAAAAGGCATCTGTTATGGACAGAGCGACTTAGATCTAGACAATGACCATTACAAAGAATTCAAAAACATTATCCAACAGATTCCACAAAACAAAGATTATCAAGTTTTTTCTAGCCCTTTAAAACGTTGCGCCTTATTAGCCTACCATTTAAGCAACTCTCCCATATTCGATGATAGACTAAAAGAACTTCATTTTGGTGATTGGGAATTAAAAGCTTGGCATGATATTGCAGAAGAAGAACTCAATCCCTGGATGCAAGATTTTGTTAATATTTCTCCACCCAATGGTGAATCCTATTTAGAATTAGCCTCCCGAGTAAATACTTTTTTTGAAGAATTAAAGCAAGTCCAAGCAACAAAGAATATTATAATTGTAACACATGCTGGTGCCATTAGAGCTTTCCTAGCTAAGCTTTTGGCGATTGAATTAGAACAATCGTTTAAAATAAAAATGGATTATGGAGCTGTTTTTCAGCTTAAAAAAGAAAACGGTGTATTAAACCTAATAACACCTTTAAACCTTAAGAGTTAAATTGGCAAAGTTATAATTGCTAGAAACAGAAGCTCCTTCAATGGCTATATCAATTCTATTTTTAAAAAAAGGAGCATTCACAACCAAAGTATGGAACTCTCCATTTTCACCACAAGCATCAACTCCCATGGCTTCTAAGGTTTCAATGAGTGCTCCATTTATAGTTTTACCCAAAAATGCTGGTCCCATTTGTTGGTTGCAAGAAACAATGACTGCCTCTAGCCCCACCTCAATCATGTCCAAAACCAACTGACGTCTGTTTCCCTGCCATAGAGGCAATACAGCTTCCAAGTTAGCAGCATGAGACACTTTCTCTTCCCAAATCCTATGGGAATCGATATCAATATCACCAAAAACTGCATGCGACAAACTGAAAGTCTGGGATAACTGTTTTAAATTTTTAATATAATTGGCTTCATAAGCTTCCCATGTACTATTAAAAAAATGAATAGGCAGTTCCAATGCCTTGGCCTGTGCCTCTAAAACCTCTTTTGGAATACCATGTGATCGTGATCGATCACCATACTCGTTCATAACGTTTAAAAGTACAGTTGGTCTATAATTTAGCTGTATCGCTTTATAAAAGGCATAGCAGCTATCCTTACCACCACTCCATGAGCATAAAAAATTCACACGTCAAAATTTAATGCTTCAAAAGTAGCCATAGGCAAGGTAATTACAAAAAAATTAAAGACCTTTGATCTCTAATTTAGAGCAATGCGTTTTATAACTCTTTTAATAAGCATTTTAATTATAGTAACTGGCTGTAAAAAAAATGAAAAAACTATAACTACTCCAGATCAGCAAATTAAATTTGTTACAAAAAGCATCAAGTACGCAAAAGGCTTTTCAATAAAATATTTTGACACGCATAAAGAAATTACCGTTACATCTGCCTGGCCAAAAAGCAAACAAACTTTTAAGTACCTACTGGTAGAAAAAGATCACGAAATACCTTTCCATGACAACAAAGCGGTGGTTATAAAAACTCCTGTATCTAAAGTGGTCGTAATGTCTACTACCAACATTCCTACATTGGAATATTTAGATGTTGACAAGTGTTTGGTTGGCTTTCCCAACACCGAATATATTTCATCAAAGAGTACTAGAAAAAGAATAGATTCCGGTGAAGTTAAAGATCTTAATAACGATCTGGATATTAACATGGAGCTTCTTCTGGATTTGGCACCCGAATTGGTTATTGGGTTTTCTGTTAACGGTAATGACAAAACTCTTAATCAAATAGAAAAATTCAACATTCCTGTTGTATTTGATGGCGCATGGACAGAAGAACATCCGCTTGGAAGAGCTGAATGGATAAAATTTATAGCCGCTTTTTTTAATAAAGAAGAAAAAGCAGATTCTATCTTTGGTGAAATTGAAACATCTTATTTAAATGCAAAAAAAATGGCTTTAAATGTTGAGAAAAAACCAACGGTACTTTCGGGATCTATGTTCAAGGACGTTTGGAACATCCCTGGCGGCAATAGCTTTATAGCCAAATATTTTAGAGATGCTAACACTAACTATTTATGGCATGACAACAATAATACAGGAAGCCTCCAATTAAATTTTGAAAATGTACTTCAAAAAGCACAACAGGCCGAATTATGGATAGGTGCTGGAAATTTCAACAATAAAGCACAAATGATATCTAGTAGTAAAGGCTATTCCTTTTTTGATGCATTTAAAAACAACACTATTTATACCTATACAAATAAGGTTGGCACTAAAGGGGGCTTATTATATTACGAATTGGGTTCCCTACGTCCAGATATCATATTAAAGGATATTATTGCCATTGCACATCCAGATTTACTCAAAAATCACGAACTTTACTTTTTTAAACGCTTAGAATAATTGCCTAACAAAAGCACATATAAACTTGCCTTTACAGTACTAATCATACTTTTATTATTCTGTTTTTTCGCTAATATTAGTTTAGGCTCGGTATCTATTTCTAATTCTGAATTATTAAACATACTCCTGGGGACTTCCAAAAACAATTCCTTACATCAAATCGTATTTAATTATCGGCTACCAAAAGCGTTCACTGCCATTATTGTAGGTTCTGGTTTGGGAGTATCGGGTCTTATGATGCAAACCTTATTTAGGAATCCACTAGCAGGCCCCTTTGTGCTAGGTATAACTTCTGGTGCCAGTCTTGGAGTTGCCTTAATAATCATGGGATCTGCTGCTTTTGGGGGTATATTGGTAGGGAGTTTGGTTACCAAATGGGGCATTGTTATAGCTGCCAGTTTAGGAAGCTTTTTAGTTTTACTGTCTGTTTTGGTTGTATCGTCCCGTGTTAGGGATACTATGGCCATTCTCATTATTGGCCTTATGTTTGGAAGTATTACAACCGCTATTGTTAGTGTACTTTCCTTTTTTAGTTCTGCCGAAGAACTACAACAATACATTTTTTGGGGATTTGGTAGCTTAGGAAACCTATCATGGGAAGAAGTGTTTATTTTATTTATCATTTACTTTTTTGGAATTCTTTTAAGCTTAAGCTCAATAAAAGCCTTAAATACATTATTACTGGGAGAAAACTATGCCAGGAGTCTAGGGCTGCACATTAAGCGCAGTAGATTAGTAATTATAGTAGCTACCAGTTTGTTAGCTGGCACCATAACAGCTTTTACAGGACCAATAGCATTTATTGGGTTAGCCATTCCACATATGACCAGACAGATTTTTAACACATCTAACCATAAATTATTACTACCTGCCGTATTTATTTTTGGTGCCATCATTATGCTTATATGTGATAGTATAGCTCAGCTCCCTACAAGTGATTATACACTTCCTATTAACGTTATTACATCGTTAATTGGAGCCCCCGTAGTTATATGGTTGTTGGTTAGAAAACGAAAAATGGTTTTTTAAAATAGTTAAAACACAGAAATTGGTGACAACTAAACCCAAACATATTATTTTAAATACTACAGATTTAGCAATAGGTTATACTTCAAAAAAGTCTAAAAGTATTGTTGCTTCTAATATTAACATAGAGCTCCACCGTGGTGAATTGGTTGGGTTGGTTGGCGCAAATGGCATTGGAAAGTCAACACTTTTAAGAACACTAACAACCCTTCAAAACCCGTTGGGCGGGAGCATAAAACTAAACAATAAAACACTTTCAAATTACAGTGCTATTGAACTGGCTAAAACCATGAGTTTAGTCCTAACAGAACAAATTGTTTCAAAAAATTTATCTGTTTTTGAGTTGATAGCTTTAGGGAGACAGCCCTACACCAACTGGATTGGTAATATGCAGGCCGAAGACATTTCTATGGTTAATCAAGCCTTGAAATTAGCCAACATTTACGACATTAGGTATAAAAAGTGTTTTGAACTAAGTGATGGTCAATTACAAAAAGTAATGATAGCAAGAGCCCTAGCTCAAGACACGGATTTAATTATTCTGGACGAGCCCACCACGCACCTAGACATGTATCATAAAGCGTATATTTTAAAGTTACTCCAAAAGCTTGTTAAAGAAACCAACAAGACCATTTTGTTTTCTTCTCATGAAATCGATTTGGCCATTCAATTATGTGACAAAATGGTTGTTATGGTTAAAGACAACGTAGAAGCCGATCAACCTTGCAATTTAATTACTAAAGGCGTTTTTCAATCTTTGTTCCCCAAAGATCTCATCGATTTCGATTCGAATACAGGAAGCTTTAGAGTTAAAAAATAATGTAGCCGCATCCTTTAGGGATACGGCTACAGAATTCAAAAAGTGATTTTAATACTAAAATCTTATTAACTAACTCAAAAATTATTACTTAATGATATCCAAAGGCTTTGTAGTTCTCCAAGCTCCCCTTGTAAAATCAGGGAATTTTTGAGAATCACCGTGTGCTTTAACCGAAGCCTCGCTTAATGGTCCTACAGCACTCCAGAAACAACCTTCATAAACATTTTGATCTAAAGGTTGTCCCTTACGCAAACATTCAACAATACGGTAAAGCATCATGAAATCCATACCGCCATGGCCTCCCATTTTCTTGGAAACTTCCCCTAAACGTTTATACAATGGGTGTTCGTACTTTTCGTAAATAGCTTCTAATGCCTCTCCTTGTGCCCAACTATGATGGTTTTTAGTTGCCCCTTCAACACCTCCTTCTAAGGCAATACGCGTAGGGAAACCTGTTAAAGTTCCGTTAGTTCCCTGAATTAGATTATGTCTGGAATATGGTCTTGGACTTGTTTCGTCCCATTGAACCATAACCGTACGACCTAAAGTTGTTTTTATTATAGATGTATTTATATCACCTCCCTTAAAGTCCATTTGATTCCACTTATGGTCTTTATCAAAATTCTTTTTGGCATATATATTACGTCCACGTCCAGGTGAAGAAAATGAATTGATGCGTTCAAAGTTATCTTCTCCTCTTGCTAAATTCATGTATTGTGCTACTGGACCTAATCCATGTGTAGGATATAGATTACCGTCTCTATTGGCATACTCATAACTTCTCCACGATCCTGTTCCACGTTCTACCTGATGCATTTGTCCACGTAGTTCATGAATATAAGCAGCTTCACCATGAAGTAATTCCCCTATTACACCTTGTCTACACATATTAAGATACAACAACTCCTCACGTCCATAATTAACGTTCTCCATCATCATACAGTGCTTCTGTGTTTTCTCTGATGTCTTCACTATGTCCCACATTTCTTTTATGGTCACTGCAATAGGCACTTCTACAAAGGCATGTGCTCCGGCCTCCATTGCTGTGATAGCCATTGGCGCATGCAAACTCCAAGGTGTTGCTATAACAACCATGTCTGGCTTAACAGTATTCAACATCTTTTTCCACTCATCTGGCCCTCCGTAGTAAGTCTTAATATCTTTATGACGTTGTCCAGCACCAATCTCTTTACACTTATCGGCCGACTTTTTGGCTAAATCTTCATACAAATCACTTATAGCAACTACCTCTGTTCCTTCAATAGTAGCGATCTGTCTTGCATGACCCGAACCTCTTGCACCAACACCAATAAAAGCACATCGTACTGTATCCAGTTTAGGAGCTGCAAAATCCCCCATATAATTTTCCTTGTATGCATTTGATGCCTCATAGCTATCGGCATTCAAAAAATTTGGCAAGAAAGCTAAACCTACACCTGCCATTGATGATTTTCTTAAAAAATCCCTTCTATTAGAATTCATAAATACAACTGTTTTAAATTTTGTGGTCTAAATATACATCCAGAAGTCGTATAACTAGGTGAACAAATGGGTGAACGCATTATTTTTTTAAGAAAAAAACATTTTTTTAACGTTTCTTTCACTTTAGCAAGTCCTGATAATTAACTCCATAAGGCTCGGCATAAAGAGCTTGGTAATTCTTTGAAAACGTAACATAAGCGTTCTGAGCAAGTCCATGTTTTCCTAAAGCAACCAATTCGATAATTAAAATTTGAAGGGCATTTTCATTCAAACTGTCGAACAAAAGAATTGTTTTAGCCATTTTAACACATACCTGTCCGGGTAAATTATGATGATGATAATTGTATATACCAGACAACAGATGCTCTACCTCATTTGATAATTTAGCCTTAAAATAATCGGCCCACTCGGTTTGAGTGCTTTGTAAAACATTCCCTTTCTTTAGTAACTCAAGAAGGGTCTCCAAATCACTCAAAGCAATAGTTTCATTAGCCATATCTGATTCTATCTGCTCTTTTAGACGCATGTATTCGTAGACATCTACCTCCAAAGTATCGGCATTAACAATACGCCATTTCTTGTCTTCAAAAACAACCTGCAACCCCTCGACTTGCGATAATACCATACGCAACTTCCGAATGTTCCCACTTCGATTTTCTTTTGCCTTTACTTTGGACACACCTGGCCAAAACGTTTCTGTAAGTTTATTGGTTGTAACACCATCCTTCTCATCTATAGCCGATAAAATTAAATAGGACACTAATTGTTTGTGAAGTGGAGAAAATGAAGGACTCTGCCCCTTCGTCTTATACAACTGAAAACTCCCAAAAAGGCTTAACATGTCTTTTTCAACCTCAGCCTTGTTTTGGCGTATTACATAAGGAATAGAGGTCTTAGGTTTTGCTTTTTTAGCCTTTTTTCTTTTATATGTTATCATCACTATCCCTACAATACAAACAAAAATGACAACCAAAGCCAAAAGCACATAGTTTCTATTACTTTCTGAGCGCTTATCTGCTCCCTCAAACAACATGGTAACCTCCCTTTGTGAAAGTCCCCTATCCCAAATTTTCAAGTCATCTATAGCGCCATAAAATTGCTCCCCCCAGATATTGTTCCCTATAACCAATGACTGATCGGACGGAATAATTTCGGACGTATCAATATCGCCTATTTTTTCGCCATCTAGATAAAAATCTACCGTTGTCCTAGGGTTATACACTACCACTAAGTGCTGCCACGTCCCTATTTTAAAAGGACGTTCTACAACATGGTCTTTTATGGTAGCCGCTGTAAAGTCGGGACTTCCTTTATTTAATTTAACGGAAAACGCCAGACCAAAACCTACAATCCCCATAAATTCAGGAAGCGCTTCTGGTTTTAACCAAACAGAAACACTTATAGGCGTTTCGAAATTAAGCGTATTTTCCTTGGAGTAATCAATAAAAGCGTCCTGTGCATTTAAATACAATACCGTGCCTCGCTCTAAGTCATCAGCAAAAGTAATATCCTTTGTTATAACCCTGTCCCACTCATTATCTGCTCGGTTTACAACAGTTTTATCAAAAGTAAAATCATATTCTAAAGCATCTTCTAAAACTACATCGTACGCTGTAAATAAACGTGGAGCATCCGTTTGAGCTACGTGATGAATCACTTCGGCAGGAGTTATACGGTACCCATTTTTATAAGGGGACAGCACTTGTTCCTTTTCGGTTAAGGGAAAGGAAAATTTAGCAGGTGTAATCACTTTGGGTGAATTAATCCAAGATATTTCACTTAATAATGCTCCATTATATTCTAATACGCCTCGAAAACGCCTGGTACGATTTAAAGAATCAGCTACATGCGTGACAGTCAAAGCATCCAAGTATGGAGCATCAATAAAATTAGGTGCCTTACCCGTTGTTTTCCAAAACTCAAAAACATGTTTAAAAAGGGTTGTATCTGTTTTTGTATGCGTACTAAAAAGCACAAGTTTGTTTAAGGGATCTGCAGTAAACCTATTTACATATTTACTTTCATTTCTAACACGTCCTATGGAAGTTTCGGCCAAATCCTGTTGAAAAACAGAAAGAACCCTCACCCCTTGCTCTTTCAATACATCAACTTTGGGCCAATCGTCTTCCGTTTTAAAAAAGATTTTTTCAGGAAAATACAATTCCAGAAAATTACTTAGATCTTCCTTGTTATATACCCCTCTAAAAACAAACGAAATTACGGCCTCTGTATCTTCAGTTAAAAATTGGTCTACTTCCAACAAAATTGTTTTTAAAGGAACCTCATTTATCGCACTCTTAACGACATACTTTGCTCCATTCTTTTCAACATCAAAAATAAAAGCACGAACACCTTGATGAAGTTTAAATGTAATGGAATCGGCCGAAGCCCCACTTACAAAAACATAGTCGTCTACCGTTAAATCATTCTGCGAATAGCCTTTCGGCAGGTATAAAAAGGGAAAAAGCATCAATAACAATAGATAATTTTTTGTTAGCATAAGAAACCTATCTATTAGCATTAACCTGCTCTTTTTTTTTAATGAATGAAGTTTTTGTTTTAGGTAGCCCAAAATACAATTAATCTCAAAATTTATAAGCAAAATTGACCTTAATTACCGACTTACAACCAAAATTATATAAAAATAGTAAAAGTGAAAAAGAAAGGCGCTTAAAAGAAAATCTCAAATAATAGAATTTATTACTTTTACTTGATAATCGAGTTTTAAATGTTCCGAGGCTTGCCCCGAGGCAATTTACCTTAATCCAATAAAGTACCATGAACGACAATATTATTCTTATTCTTTCCATACTTATTTCTGCTGCCATCGGTTATTATATAGGGTTACTTTTTACAAAACTTAAAAGTAAAAGTGAAAAAAGTACGCTTGAAGAACGCCAAAACCAATTACAACTTCACATAGAGAGCTTAAAGCAAAACTTAGACAAAATTGAAGGTGAGCGTGAGGAAATAAGAAGAGAAAAAGAATTTTTAAATGCTGAATTAATCCGAAAAAATACCGAGTACGAAAATTTGCAGCAACAAACTTTAAAACGAGACAAGGAACTTGAAGAGCGCCAAGAACAGCTGCGCAAAGACTTCGAATTGTTAGCAAACAGAATATTAGACGAAAAATCAAAAAAATTTACACTCCAAAACCAAGAAAACATAAAAAGCATTTTAAATCCACTTCAAGAAAAAATAAAACATTTTGAAGAAAAGGTCGACTCCTCCCAAAAAGAAAGCATCAGTATGCATTCGGCCTTAAAGGAGCAATTACTAGGCTTAAAAGACTTAAACCAACAAATGACCAAAGAGGCCACCAATTTAACCCGCGCTTTAAAAGGGGACAGTAAAATGCAAGGAAACTGGGGTGAATTGGTGCTGGAGCGCGTATTGGAAAAATCTGGATTGGAAAAAGACAGGGAGTATTTTGTACAACAAAGTTTTGCGCGTGAAGACGGCTCCAGAGTTATGCCTGATGTGGTACTACACCTGCCAGACAATAAAAAAATGATTATTGATTCTAAAGTGTCTCTTACCGACTACGAACGTTATGCTAATGCTGATGAAGACGATAAGCCACCTTTTTTAAAGGCACATGTAAACTCCATTAGAAAGCATGTCGATCAACTATCTGCAAAAAACTATCAGGACCTATATGACATAGAGTCTCCCGATTTTGTATTAATGTTCATTCCAATTGAACCTGCTTTTGCTGTTGTAGTACATGAAGACAATAGCATTTATAATAAAGCTTTTGAAAAAAACATTGTTATTGTAACACCATCTACCCTATTGGCAACTCTGCGAACTATTGACAGTATGTGGAATAACGAAAAACAACAGCAAAACGCCATTGAAATTGCCAGACAAGCGGGTGCTCTATACGATAAATTTGAAGGCCTTGTAAAAGATTTAACTGGTGTGGGCAAAAAAATTGACGCAGCAAAAATGGATTACTCAGCCGCAATGAACAAACTGGTAGAGGGCAGAGGCAATCTTATTACTAGTGTTGAAAAACTTAAAAAGATGGGAGCAAAAGCCAAGAAAGCATTACCAGAAGCTATTATTAAACGTGCTCAAGAAGAAGAGTAAGCTCCTCAAAGCAAGCCTTGGAGCATAAATCTCGATTATCGAGTAAATATTTGTTTATCAACCAAAAACGTGATATATTTGAATATTCCTCAATAAAGGAATATATTTAATTATTCCTTATTTAAGGAATTTAATTTATTATTCTGTAATCAAGGAATGTAAAAAATTAGCTTATTATGACTAGCGTAATTACTGGTGATATTATAAAATCCAGAAACCACAGTAATCCCGAAATATGGCTAAAAGAACTTGAATTGGCAATGTCTACACTAAGCTCAAACAAAAGCCATTGGGAAATATATCGAGGTGATAGTTTTCAAATAGAAATACCGGACTACCTTTCGAGTTTTGAAAAAGCCGTTTATATAAAAGCATGTATTAAATCTATAAAAGGTTTGGATGTTCGATTGGCCATAGGTATTGGAAATAAAACCTACCAGGGTAAAAAAGTAAGCGAATCAAACGGTGAAGCTTTTGTGTATTCAGGCGAAACTCTAGAGACCCTAAAGAGAGAAAAACAGAACTTACTTATCAAAACGAATAATACAAAACTGGATAATGAGCTAAATCTTTATTTTAAACTGTCCTCGATTGCTATGGATAACTGGACCGCAAATTCCGCAGAAATTGTAAAGCTCAGTCTTGAAAACCCCAACACGCTCCAAAGCGAATTGGGCAAAATGATAGGCATTAACCAAAACGCCATAAGCAAAAGACAACGGCGAGCCTATCTTAGTGAAATTCTTGAATTAAACCGCATGTACAGACATAAAATAACGATCCTATCATGATTTTAATTAAACTTTTAATAGCCCACCTTATTGGTGATTTCTTTTTACAGCCCAAAAGCTGGGTTAAGAGTAAAGAAAAGAAAAAACTAAGATCACGCGAACTATATTTTCATGTACTGATCCATGTTGCCCTTACTGCACTAATATTATGGGACCTAACACTAATACCCATTGTAATAGCTATAGGCATTTCCCATTTTATTATTGATGCAACAAAACTTTTAATCCAAAAGAAAAAAACAAAACGCCAACTCTTCTTCTTAGATCAGTTATTTCACATTGCCATTATCGTTCTTTGTTATTTTTTCTTTACCGATAATATCTTGCATATTAAAAAGGTAATAACTGAAAACAGTCTGTTGTTAATACTCTGCTTTATATTTTTAACAACACCGGCCTCAATAATTATGAAAACTATTTTTATAAAGTGGAATATTTCAGAACTTACTAAAAATAATAAGTCCCTTGAAGATGCTGGAAAATATATCGGTATATTAGAACGCTGTTTAGTTTTTATTTTTATCATCTTTAACCATTGGGAAGCCGTTGGATTTCTCATAACTGCTAAATCGGTTTTTCGGTTTGGCGATTTAAAAAAATCTAAACACAGGCAGCTTACAGAGTACATTTTAATAGGCACACTCATTAGTTTTAGCATAGCCATAATAACAGGTATCATTTATAATGTTGTAATTAACCATGTTTAAAAATATTACGGATTCACAAGTAACTATCACAGAATTAATGCTTCCTGCACACTCCAATTTTAGTGGTAAAATTCACGGGGGCTATATTTTAAATTTAATGGATCAAATTGCCTTTGCCTGCGCCTCTAAACACTCAAGGCATTACTGTGTAACGGCATCAGTAAACCGGGTAGATTTCTTAAATCCTATAGAAGTTGGAGAACTTGTTACCCTAAAAGCATCTGTAAACTATACGGGACGCACCTCTATGGTCATTGGTGTACGTGTTGAAGCCGAAAACATACAAACGGGTGAAAAAAAGCACTGTAATTCGTCCTATTTCACTATGGTCGCCAAAGACGACCAAGGTAAAAATGTAAAGGTACCAGGGCTTATATTGGATTCTGAACAGAGTATTCGTAGGTTTTCAAGGAGCATTGCCAGACAGGAACAGGCTAAAAACAGGTCCACAACCTTTAAATCGACAGAATTTAAAATGGATGACCATCTGGAACTACTTAAAAACCACAATGCACAAATAGCGATTTAGTGCAATTAAAATGCTAGCCTAAAAACCATATTAGGGGTTATTCCCAGTGAATACTGCTCAACTTTATTAACAGTATTATTTCTTAGCCTGTAAAAATTGTTGATCTCATTTTCCTGGTCAAGTACATTCCAAACAGACACACCTAAAACTGCTCCATTATTCCATATTTTAAAATCGTACATTGCCGAAAAATCCAATCTCATATAATCCCTTAAGCGATCGGAATTAGGTGCACCATAATTAATAACATTATCCTGAAAGCTATTATCAATGAGCGGTCTTGTTGTCGGCTTTCCTGTATACCAATTAAATCCTGCAGAAACTTTTAGTTTATTTAGGGAATATGCTGTTCCGAACGTTACCATATGTGTAATATCATAATTACTTGGAAACCTTGTAACCGAAAGGTCTTTAAAAAAATAAGAGTTGTCCATATAAGAATAACTCAGCCATGAATTAAAACTATGTATCGCTTTCCTTAACAATAGCTCCCCTCCTTTTACTTCGTAACTCCCAGTAGACTTAACAAATTCGAATTGATTTTGAAATCCCTGACTCTGTGATGTTATTCCGGTAACCTTTTTATAGTATGCATCTACATTTAGCAACCATCCTTTTTTGTTGTAACTGATTCCGGTAGAAACTTGTTTACCCTGAATAACGGGTACGTCATTGTTGTTCGATAATTGCCATCTTCGTTTTTCAATTCCCAAAAAATCACTCTGAAAGTTAATCACCTGTGAGGTATTCTGGTGTTTGAACTCTCCCAGAACCTCCCAGGTAAAATAGTTTAAAAACTTATGGCTAAAACTAAATCGGGGTTCCAATAACTGCTTATGGAACTTTGATAAATAATTGTATCTGATCCCTAAATTTAAATTGGTTTTTCCACTTAACGACCTATACCCTATCTCTGAAAAGACCGCATGTGCCCTTAAAACTTCTGAAACCAACGACCTGAACAACGGACTATCAACATCGTCTAAATTGGTCACCTTAGTTTCTATAAAATGATAACCATTTAAAAACTGAAAACGCTCATTAATGGCATAATTCATTTTTAACTTAGTGCTGGTTTCAGACACTATATTCTCCTGAAGAAACCGTTGGGCATCCAAAATATTCGCATTAATCGATTGCAGCTTATAATCTGTCTCGTAGATTTCCAAAACGGTTTGCAAACGTCGTGTCCAATCACGTTCATAATTAATAGCCCCGGCTATACTTTGTTGGGACAAACTACTTTTACGGGATTCTTCATTATTATTAAGGTTGGCATTTTCGTTAAAAATAAGCCGGTTGTGCACATTAATAAAATTAAGCCTTAGCTTATCCTTTTCAGTTATCCGATATAGCCAACGCAAAGACATATCGTGAAAATCGAACGACTTATCGGAATTGGTTATGTTCATTTGATTATTGGCCACTTCGGTGTTTTGAGAAATTCTGTCGAAAAATGCCTTATATGTAGGCGTCTCAACAAAGTCGCCAATTGACTTTCTAGCTGCTATTTGAATGGAAGAGGTTTTACCAACGGGTGTGTCAATATATCCATTAACATTGGTTAAATTGGCACCAAGCATTCCTTTAAACTTTGAATTAACCCGCTTGCTACTTTGCATATCTATAGTACCCGAAACACCATCGGAAAAAACAGCACTACTACCATTTTTACGCAAAGAAACATATTGTGTTATTAATGGGTTATACATGGAAATCAAACCAAAAAAATGGCCCGATTGGTACATTTTTATACCATCCCAAAGTATTAAGTTTTGATCGTGCGTACCGCCTCTTATATTAATATTAGAAACCGTTTCGTTACTACTTTGCACACCAGGAAAGTTTTGTACAGATTGCAAAACATCGGCTTCTATAAGTCCTGGTAAAATATCGAATTTTGAAAAATCGATATCAAAAGAACCATTATTTATTTTGTTAATTCCATTAACGATATAGTTAGAAATTAACACTTCTGTAAGCCTTTGAAAATTTGGCATTAAAAAAATGTCTGGGCAGTCTCTATCTTTTAGGGCATTGTAAGTTACATATGTTGTTTTATACCCCAAATAACGGATTACAATTGGTTTAGAAGTATCTTTTACCTGCAACTCAAACACACCTTTTTCATCACTTGTAGTGGCCTCGTCCCCCATTTGAATGGTAGCGACAGATAAAAGCGCTCGTGTTTCCATATCCCTTATGGTTCCACACAAAATTTTAACAGGATTATGTTTTATGGAAATAACATGAGCTCCAATTCTTGTAAATAAAAGGCTGGTAGCATTTTGAAGATACGCAAGAGAGTCATCAAGTGACTTTAAATCTGTATTCCACTTAACTGTAAGGCCTTTAACTGTGTCCTCTGCATAATTAAATTGAACTTTGTATTTAACTTCTAAAAAAGAAATAACCTCGGCAAGCGGTTTTTCCTCATTTTGTGAATACAAATCACTGATTGAACACGTGAAAAATAGTATTAATAAAAATTGCTTAATTCTTTTTCTCATGAATAACTACCAGGTTTGAAGCTTTCATCTCATAGGTTAAATTCATAGGTTGCGTAATTGCTCTCAATGCATCTTCTAAACTATCATGAACAAACCCTCCAGTAAACAACCTCTGGGGATTAAAATCTTTAAAGACTACCTCAACACCGTATTGCCGTTCTAATTCAGCAAAAACCTCTTTAACCGTGACTGCTTCAAAAATACTCATATTTTCTGTCCATCTGGGGACATTCGTGATGGTTTTTCCCTGAGTGAATTTACCGTTAAGTATCCGATAGGTATCTCCTGCATGTAATGTTCGCTTTATTGTATCAGCATAAACCTCAACCACTCCCTCAAAACACTTAACTTCATAAAGATGATCCCTGTCCTTAATATTGAACTGAGTTCCTATAACAGTTACTGTACCTTGATTGGTTACAACCTTAAAAGTATTTCCTTTCTCAACTTTAAAATAAGCCTCTCCATGGAGTGTTAACTCGCGATTATCTTGCCAATTTCTTTTATGGTATGCTATGTCGCTCAATGCGTTTAAGGTCACAACCGAATGATCTGGCAACTCTATCATTTGCGTTTCACTGGCTAGGGTCTTCACTTGTGTGTAATGATTATAAAAGAGTGTGTAGTAAATACCAAGAGCCACAATAAAAACACATGCAACCTTTAGATACGATCTAAAATTATATAACTTTTTAACTGGAGCTTCGTTCTTAAAAGATTGCGCTTTAAAAGTATCAAAATGTGATGCTTTAACAAAATGTGATGCTTTGAAATATTGAGCGTTTTCAATAATCTCTTTATTGAATTGTGCGTCATCCAATGCATCAAACTGCTGTTCTTCTTCAGCCGTAAGATCATTGTTCAACCATTTTTCTATTAATGACTTCGAATTCATACACTTTACTTTTATATATAACAATTAAAGCTCAAAAACTCCTGATTATTTTATTTTAAATCCTTCCAATTCTTTCTTCAAAATATTAAAAGCACTGTAAATCCTGTATTCAACCACCTTTTGCGTTACTCCTAATATCTCAGCTATCTCACCATGCTTTTTACCTTCTACCTTATTCAGTAAAAAAGCTACGCGTTGTTCATCATTTAAACTGGCTAAAACAGCTTTATACTTCTCAAAATACTGTTTTTTTTCCAGAATAAATTCAGGCGATTCACTATGGTAAATATTGGGCTTATCCGTTTGGTATTTCAAAACAACTTTTTGGTGCTTAATCGCATTTAACATCATGTTATTAGCTACAGTGAATAAGTAGGATTTGGCCTTGTCAACACTTACCTTTTTACAATTATTCCACAATTTCACAAAGGCCTCCTGAGCTTTATCCTTTGGATTGAGTGCCTCACCATACCGATAATATAAATAATCTGTCAAATCCTTGGAATAGGTATTGTAAATACTTTCAAAAACCTTCTCTTCACAAATTTTAGTATGCAATTCTTTTCTCAATTTTTATATGCACTTTTAAATTTATTTAAAAATTCTCAGGAGATTCTAACTTTAAGTTGTTATAGTTATATAAATGAATCTAAAATGAAATTCAAAACAACCTTTTTCATCTGCTTAACAGCCTTATTAATAGTCGCTTCCTGCAGAAAAGAAGAAATGGAATTCATTCAGGCTCCTACCGACCAAACATTAATTGCCAACTCTTCTATTGCTAAGTTAATGCAAAAAATGTCTACAAACGATGGGTCTAACGACAATATTATTGATAAATCTAACTGTTTTAACATTAAACTTCCTATAGATGTCACCGCAAACAACATAGATCTAACTGTAAATACGCAAAATGATTATGATATAATTGAATACATTTTTGATGATTCTGATGATGATATAGACATTTTAAACATTACGTACCCCATTACCATTGTTTTGGAAGACTTTACTGAAATAGAGGTTAATTCTTCTTCCAAATTTTACAGTCATTCGAATACCTGCAAAGGCGAAAACGAAACAGATGACGACATTGAATGCCTTGACTTTTTATACCCTATTTCCGCATCTGTATTCAATAAGAATAATGAAATAATCCAAACCGTTACGTTAAACACAGATAAGGAGCTAAATCATTTTATAACGCTTTTAAACAAAGATGATCTGGTTAGCATCAACTTTCCTGTAAATGTGGTACTCACAGACGATGCCCTTTTAAGCGTTAACAACTTAAATGAACTTGAAGATGCAATTAACACCCATAAGAACGATTGTGACGAAGATGACGATTTCGATTATAATGATGATGATTGTGATGACTGTAATATTAAAGACTTAACGGCCGTTCTTACCAACTGCAATGGTTGGACAGTAGACAAACTAAAAAGATATAATTACAATTACGATGATGCGTACAACGATTACACTTTTAACTTTCATACGGATGGTACCATCACCGTGTATTACGCTAATAATACCGAAGAAGGCACATGGACAGCTAGTGGTACCGGAAACAACCTGACTGTAATAATCGACATCCCCGAATTACCATATTGCAATAACGATTGGATTTTGCATGAAATATCTGAATATACAGAAACCCGAATTGATTTTAGGGTTGGGGATGGCGATAGAATGCGATATAATAACAACTGTAATTAAAATATTGATTTAAACATTAAATGAAAAAGAAAAATTCCTTCGCATCAATACACTGATGCTTTTATTTACATCTTTTAATGTTTAACAAAACTGCTTCAACTAAATGTTGGAGCAGTTTTAAATAAAAAATGAAAAACTATGCGAAAATGGATTATTCTTTTCATAATCATTATTGTTGCTGTTATAGGCTATAACTATGTTTATCAAGACCATCGGGACATAAAGGCCGAAGTACCAGCCTATGTAATATCCTCTGCAACACTGATAAACGAATTTGTTGACAACTCAATAGATTCTGAAAAGAAATATCTTAATAAAACTGTAGAAGTTTCAGGAAATGTTAGTGAAATAAATTCTAATGATCTAACCATAAGTGACGGTATCTTTTGCTTATTCAATACGCCAGTTGACAAAGCAACCATACAAATAGGCTCCCAAATTAAAATTAAAGGACGTGTTATAGGCTATGATGATCTGCTTGAGCAAATCAAATTAGACCAGTGCAGTATACTTACTAACTAATTTTAATTTAGAACGATGAAAAGTGTATTACGAAAATGCCTATTTGCAATAATTTTGAGCTTATCTATTGTTGCATTAGGTCAAACAACAAATGATTTCAGTCCTACTAAAGATAACACTATCTATAGTGAAAGCAATAATTCTAATGGACTGGGCATGCTGTTTTCGGGAAAAACCGACTCCAATAATGGCAACAACAACAGAAGGGCTTTAATTCAATTTGATATATCGTCCATACCTAGTAGTTCAATGATAACAGAAGTAACGTTAACACTAAATGTTAATAAGGATGCGCCTGCTGCTGGGAGTGAAACCTACAATTTATACGGTCTTACTAAAGATTGGGGAGAAGGTTCTTCTTCAGGTGGTGGCACTGGAGCTCCTGCTATTGCACCAGATGCAACATGGAACGATGCCATGCTTGTCACCTCTAGCTGGAATAGTCCAGGTGGGGATTATTCAGGTACTTCATTAGCTTCTTTAGACTTTTCTGGAACTGGGAATTTTACATTTTCATCTACTTCAAATCTGGTAACCCTGGTTCAAAGCTGGTTGGATGCACCAAGCTCTAATCATGGAATAATTCTAATTGGAGACGAATCAAAATCTGGTACAGCTAGACGTTTAGGAAGTAAAGACTCTGGTGTAGCTCCTAAACTTTCTGTTACCTGGGAACCAGCATTAAGTAATGATGAATTTGTATTAAACAATTTTAGTATGTATCCCAATCCCAATAAATATGAAATTAAACTACACTTCCCATCGGCAATTTCAAAAGCTTCCGTTAAAATATTCGATAGCTTAGGAAAAGAAATATATAAAACTGGAACCTATAGTAAACCAATAAATGTTTCCGATTGGAGTAGCGGCATCTATCTTGTTCGGGTAACATCGTTAGGAAAAACAAAAACCAAACGTTTCGTAAAACTTTAAATTAAAAACTAAATAAAACCTTTTAAAATATGAAGAACCTACTATTGCTTTTAGTGTTTATACCCATTTTAAACTATTCCCAAAATGATCTGTTAGACGAAATAGATACAGACTCTATCTGGGACACACCGACCACAGCGACCTTTAAAGGACTTAAAATAGTTAATTTTGAATCTACCAAATTGGTGGCAAAAAACGAGTTTACATTTATTGTATCCCACCGCTTTGGGAGCGTTAAAGATGGCTTTGATAACTTTTTCGGACTTGATGATGCCGTAACGCGCTTAAACTTTGTTTTTGGGGTTTCCGACGGCTTTAATATTGGTGTTTCCAGAAGCTCCTTTCAAAAAATCTATGAAACCTCGATTAAATACAGGCTTTTAAGGCAAGAAGAAAATGGTTTTCCTTTTACCATTGTTGGTTTTAATGCCTTTTTAATAAATACTGCTCTAGACAAAGATAATTTACCGCTTTTGGAATTTAAGCATCGATTGGGCTATACCGCGCAACTATTAATATCCAGAAAAGTAAACACTAATTTATCTCTGGAGTTAGCCCCTACTTTTTTCCATGATAATTATGTAGTCGTCAACGAGCAAGACAACTCACAATATGCTTTGGGTATTGGCGGACGTTATAAACTAAGTAAACGATGGTCTATAAACGCCGATTATGGCTGGCACTTAAATAGGGCTGATAACTCTCCTTTCAAAAATCCATTATCGATTGGTTTCGATCTGGAAACTGGAGGCCATGTTTTCCAAATGCATTTTACAAACGCCCAATCCATGAACACCAATGGCTTTTTAGGTCAAGGCGCTGGCGATTGGAGTGATGGCAATTTCTATTTTGGTTTTAACCTAAGCCGCGTATTTTAAATAACCCCAACAAATACTTTATAAAAATGAAAAACATACTATTAACAACTTGTTTACTTCTAATCACATTATATGCATGTACCAATGCCAGCGAAGATGATTTAACAGATTCAACCCCAATTGCTACAACCATTACCTACAACGATCATGTTAAGGTTATTATAGACAATAACTGCATTGGTTGTCATAAAAGCCCTGCAGTAAATGGAGCCAATGTATCATTACTGACTTATAACGATGTAAAAAATGCAGTTCAAAACAATAACTTAATAAGTAAAATTAACGGTAATGGACCGGGAGCTCAAATGCCCTTGAATGGCCAAAAACTACCGCAAACATCGATCGATATCATTGAAAAATGGGAAGACGATGGCTTTTTAGAAAATTAATAACCCTTTAAATTTTATATGCTATGAATTTTAAAAATTTTATTTCCGCTTTTTTGTTCTTACCATTATTGTTAAACTGTTCCAGCAGTGGAGACGATACCACAGAACCGACCCCTGATCCTGATCCCGATCCCTCAGAAAAAGTAACCTACGATGCAGACATAAAAAGCATTATGACAGGTAATTGTACCTCGTGTCATGGCAGTACACCAACACAAAATGCTCCCATGTCTTTAGTAACCTATGCGCAGGTTAAGGCTAACGTAGATAAGATAATTACTAGAGTAAACAGTACATCAAACCCTATGCCACCATCATCCAGTAACGCACTGTCTGCATCTGAAAAAGATTTGATAGATCAATGGAAGGCTGATGGGCTTTTGGAAAATTAAATAGTTTTGGCAGTATTTTTGGTTACATTTAGTTATAACCAAAATATTACTGCCAAATAAAATAAGTAAAAATGAAAAAACTACTATATATCTTTGCTTTCATAAGTCTTAACTGTTTATCTCAGTCAAAGTTTTTAACAAAATCCGGCACCGTTAGCTTTGAAGCGTCTGTGCCTTCTTTTGAAGAAGTAGCTGCCAAAACCAATGCCGCCACAGCAATTCTTAACACCGAAAATGGTGAATTTGCTGCTTTGATCTTGGTTAAGGGGTTTCGCTTTAAAAATGCTCTTATGGAAGAGCACTTTAATGAAAACTACGCCGAGTCTGACACATACCCTAAAGTTACTTTTAAAGGCAAACTGAAAGATTATGAAGCAGGACAATTAAAAACCTCAACTGCTTTTAAAATTGATGGTGAACTTACGTTTCATGGTAAATCCCAAAAGCTGGAAGATATTCCTCTAACGATAACAACAAACAACAATACCATTACCATAACAGGTAATTTTGTTACTTCCCCCTCATATTTTGATATAAAAATACCCAAAATAGTAAGTAACAAAATTGCTGAAACCGTAGATGTAACATTCCATTTCGAATTACAAAAAAAGTAAACTGACTAGTTCCCTTAAAACAATTTAGATCTCGCTTGGTGACTAAAAAACAAGTCCGGAATTTCATTAGAAACACCGGACTTGTTTTTTTATTACAATAGTTTTTAGTGTAAAAACACTCTTTACTAGTTTAACTATCTACTTTTTATAATACTTTATATAACCCCTATAAGCAAAAGCTCCCAACAGAGCAACTATACCGCAGGCTATCCCTATAAATTTAAGACTGACTATTTGATCGCCGCTGGCATAAGAATGCAAGCCGGCCAAATAAAAATTAACACCAAAATAGGTCATCATAATACTAGAAAAGGCCACAATAGACATTAAATTAAAAAACCAACGACTACGAAGTTTTGGCACAAATCGCATATGGATCACAAATGCATATATCATAATACTTATGAGAGCCCATGTTTCTTTTGGATCCCAACCCCAATAGCGTCCCCAACTCTCATTGGCCCACATACCTCCTAAAAAGTTTCCTATTGTTAACATTACCAATCCAACAGTAAGTGACATTTCGTTTATTATGGTTAACTCCTTAATATTAAGCGCCATTTTTTCCTTGTTGCCCTTAGTTGTAAAGATCATTAGTAATAAAGCTACTACCCCTAATATCATACCTAAAGTAAAAGGCCCATAACTTCCTACGATAATAGATACATGAATCATTAGCCAATAACTGTTAAGCACTGGCTGCAAATTTGCAATGGCAGGATCCATCCAGTTCCAATGCGCTATCATTAATATCATGGACGTTACAAAGGCGGTTGCCGCAATAGTCAAGTCACTTTTTCTTCCAAAAACCAAACCAAACAACATGGTTGCCCAAGCTACATATATCATCGACTCGTAAGCATCGCTCCAAGGTGCATGGCCAGAAACATACCACCTGGCTATAAGTCCCGAGGTATGCAATACAAACAATCCAAGGATAATAGCTTTAAAGACATTTACCGAAATGTTGATAGCCTTACTCCTGTCCTTAAAAATTTGAACAATAAGTACAACAAACAATAGTGCACCAGCATACATATACCAGCTAAACAACTTCTTAAAAATATCATATTTATTATATAGAATTTCGGTTTTTACCTTACTGTCCGAAATCATCACATCTGCACCATACTGATGCTGTGTTTTTTTAAAGGCAGCCAACAGCTTCGAGGCCTCCGAAAAATCCCCCGTTTGTTTGGCATTGTTAAGCGTATACAGATAAGCTCTAAATCCATTATTTACAAAATTACTATAGAGCGAATCCTGGATTTTATAATTCCCATGCTTATAATCATAAGCCGAAATCCACTTGTTATTTTCATCATTGGGAATCGGAAATATTTTAAGAGATGCTCCTTCTATAGTATTATAAAACAAATCTACATGTTGATGTACTTCTCTAAATTCCTTTTGAAATGCATTAGGCGTTAATGTTGAATATGCCTCTTCTAAATAGGGTTCCAGCTTATATTCTCCGCGCTCCGTAAAAAAATCAGCCAGTGTTGCATATTTTTCTTCTTTTTTAATCCCAATGATTTTACGAATGGAATCATCCTTTTTCAGCTTTAAAAACATTACTGGTACATTATACCACAACATAGGACTCTCCTGAATTGACAAGAACACTTGATTGGCATCAAATTCCTCATAAGTGTCACTTTTACTTATCTTACGAAGCATCTCAGACGCATAGGTATTAACCGGCATCATACGGCCGTTAAGATCCTGTATTACCAAATGCCCAAAAATATCGGCGTGTTCCTTTGGCGTTATGTTGGCTCTCAGCACAGAGTCTATTTGTACCTTTGTTGGTTTCACGTAAGCATGCCCTTCTTGGCCATGCTCCTGTGCAAATCCGTTAAGTCCGACAAACAATAATACGATAGATACTAGTTTGGCCTTTTTTATTTTAACGTCTTTAAGTTGTTCTTTTAAATGACCAAAACGTGAATATTTAGAGAATAGAATGGCCAACAATCCAAAATATAGCAAGAAATAGCCAATATAGGTTAGCAATGTCCCCCAATAATCATGGTTCACAGACAGATGCGTACCTCCTTCGTCGGGATCAAACCCAGATTGAAAAAAGCGATACCCCCTATGATCTAGAATATTGTTCATATAGATTTTATAATCAAAATCGCCTTCTTGCTCATCTAAAATAGTCACCTGACTGGAATAAGCGGAATAGCCTTTTTCCGTTCCAGGATAACGTTCGGCCTCAAAATCATTTAGCTTAATTGAAAACGGTAATTCCAAAATTTTGGAGCCATACTTAAAGGCAAAATCCAAACCGCCTACACTTACTTGCTTAAACTTCCCGCTATATCCTTTTCCTCCAAGAAGACCTACTTTTTTAGTTTCACCATTGGAGCTTACCTTGAGTACAACACCATCCTGATCATTCTTCAATATTTGTGATTTTTGAACGATATCAAACTCCCCTTTAACAACGGGCTTAGGAAATACCATTTGCATGTTACCAATTACATATCGCGACCGCAATATTAAAGGTTGCACACTATCTTTTATTAATTTTCCTTGTGCCATTGTTGCCATGGTCATATACTCACCTTCAAAAGGAGAATTAATAGTCAACGAATCACCTTCATATGTAATATTAATAGCTCCCGGTGTTGGCTTGTTAAGCGCAAATAGTACGTTATGAATACTTTGTACCTGCCCTACTTTTAAGAAGTGATTATGTGGCCCGGAAGCAGCTGCTTCCACTACTTTCAAGTATGATTCGCCTTCTTCACTGGGAATAACATCCTCTTCTGCTCCTACAATGAATTTTTCAAGTTCTATTGATACGGGTTGTTGATTGTATTTTGTATCAATCTTAAAATCATTATCCAATCGCCCAGAAAAATCAACTTCCCTTTCAACAGGCAAGCGTTGTGCTACACCATCAATTTCATAATCTCCATCTATATAAGTAGTAATATATGTTTTTTGTGACAAGAACGTATTCTCTGTGGCGCCTTCACGAATGGCCATCATCCCTTCAAAACTAACATATCTGGTAATAAATGCCCCTAGCAGAATAAAAATAAAGGCTCCATGCAATATAAAGGTCGCCCATTTTTCTTTCTTATACAATCTGAATCTAAATATGTTACCCGAAAAATTGATAACAAAAAACAGCATGATGGCCTCAAACCACCAAGCATTGTATATCAAGTTACGGGTATAAGGCGTTGGCGAGGTCTCTTGTCCGGCATCTAAAAAAGTACCTGTTGCCATAGCAGCGGCAAAAACAAGAAACAAAATAGCAGTAAGTCGTGTGGAGAATAGAATTCTGGTGAGTTTATTTTGCATAACATGAACCCTTTTTAAGGTCGTGCAAATTTAAGTATTTTAGTTCATTTTGAAATGTTAAAGTATTCAAAATATAAGATTCTGAAGTCGTATAAAACACGTAATTGCATATTGAATACGTAAGTAATATGCACAAACACTTCTAACTTTAAACTTTAAACTCTTAACCATTCACTGTTCACTATTCACTTACTTTGTCTTGCTTCAAAAATCTTTAAATATAGAAATGTTGCCATTTTCCTTGCACGGCTCTTAGCATTCTCGGCATAATCGCCAGCAAATAATTCATCTATGGTTTGTAGCCAAAGATTAAGCCACAGTCCGAAATGCTTCTCCGTGATTGAATTATTGTTCTTTTTATCAACTTGAATATGGGCTTCTAAAGGATTACCAAGGTATTTTGTTTTTAAGAACAAACTGGCTTCCCAAAAGTCGGTTAACCGCTCCAAATGGGCATCCCAATCAACAATAATATCATTAAAAAAAGGCCCCAGAACCTCATCTTCCCTAATTTTTGAATAAAATGATGAAACCAGTAAAAACACATCCTCCCTGGTTTTAATATCTTTTTTTAAGTGCATTTCCTTTTTCAAAATTCAATTTTATAGCAATTAAAATAAAACGCTATTCCTGTAAGGGTTAATTACAAAAAACTACTATTTCAAAAGTAGTTTTTTATAATCATAAAAACTCAGCTATGAACAGAAAAACATTTATTCAAAAAGCCCTGGGAGCCTTACTTGTAGCACTACCTGCATACGCTGCTATAAGTTGTTCGAGTTCTTCTAATGATTCCGAAAATGGAGGAGGTAACGGAGGGGACAGTCAAGGAAACTGTTTACAAAATGGGACTTCTAGTTCTATAACATCCAACCACGGCCATAGTCTAACTGTTTCTAAAGAAGATGTAAGTGCAGGTGTAGAAAAAACCTATGATATTACTGGATCCTCTGGTCACTCGCATAGCGTTACAGTCACCTCAGGTAACTTTACAACATTAAAAAACAATCAGCAGGTTAGCGTTACGTCTACCAGTGGAGATGGACATACCCATAGTGTAACCATTAGATGTGCTTGATTAAGTTTTAAGCTAATTTGGAACTGTTGAGAAAATATATGTGTATTTTCGCAGTATGATTTCAGTAGTTATTTTAGGGGCTGGTAATGTTGCCACACATTTATTTAAAGTTTTTAACAAAACAGAAAACATCACAGTAAGGCAATGGTTTAATAGAAACTTAAAACCTATAGACCAGTACAAAAATAGTGTTTCTATCACAGATAAATTAGAAGCATTAAAAGATGCCGACGTCTATATATTAGCTGTTAGCGACGATGCTATTGCAGGTATTTCTTCTCAATTACCATTTGAGAATAGGCTTATAGTGCATACTTCTGGCTGTGTAAATATTCACGATATGGATAAAAAGAACAGACGCGGTGTACTTTATCCATTACAAACCTTTAGCAAAGCGGCTACCATCGATTTTTCAAATGTTCCTATTTGCATTGAAACCCTCGACAAAAAGGACTATCACCTTTTAAAGCATCTGGCCGTAAGTATAGGTAGCCCAACAAAACGTATCAATACCAATCAACGAAAGGTATTGCACTTAGCTGCTGTATTTGTTAATAATTTTACAAATCAGCTCTATCGAATTGGTCACGAAATTACAGAATCGGAAGGCGCCGAATTCGACCTTTTAAAACCCCTCATTATAGAAACTGCTAAAAAAGTACAGACCATGTCTCCATATATGGCACAAACCGGACCTGCCAAAAGGAATGACCAAAAAACTATAAAAAATCATTTAAGCCTTTTAGAAAACAACCATCATAAAGACATATATAATCTATTAACACAAGCTATTCAACGTACCCATGGAAGAAAAAAGTTATAAGGAATATTTAGAACACATAACCACATTTATTTTTGATGTAGACGGTGTGCTTACCGATGGGACTATTTCCATCACTACTAGTGGCGAAATGCTTAGAAACATGAATATTAAAGATGGTTACGCCCTTAAAACAGCCATAGACAACAATTTTAATATCTGTATTATTTCAGGTGGATCTAACGAAGGTGTAAGGTTGCGTTTAAATGGTCTCGGGATTTCTGATGTTTATCTAGGGGTGCACAATAAAGTAGAACAATTGGAAAACTACTTTAAGGCCAATAATATAAAATCTGAAAATGTGTTGTTCATGGGAGATGATATTCCAGATTACACCGTTATGAAACGTGTTGGGCTGCCTTGCTGTCCACAAGATGCCGTTCCCGAAATAAAGGCTATTTCTAAATACATTTCACATAAAAAAGGAGGTAAAGGTGCTGTGCGCGATGTCATCGAACAAGTTATGAAAGTACAGGGTAAATGGCTTGGTAATTTTGATGCCAAATATGACTAGCTGTAAAAACTTTGTTTTAACATGTTAACTTTTAAACGTTAAACCAATACTAAATGCCTAGCATTTTAAACCTCATACGCTGGAAAAACCTGCTAATGCTTGCCATGGTACAATTACTGGTTAAGTACGCTCTACTAGAGCCTTTTGGGGCATCTTTGGCATTGGATGGTTTTGGTATTACACTTTTAATTATTGCAACGGTCTGTATTGCAGCTGCCGGCAATATTGTTAACGATATTAACGACGTAGAAACAGATCGTATCAATAAACCCGATAAGTTAATTATTGGTAAGTTCATTTCCGAAAAGCATGGCTATAACCTGTTTTTCTTCTTTAACTTGGTAGGTGTTGGATTGGGTTTTTATTTATCCTATTTAATAGGGAAACATGCGTTCTTTTCCCTATTCGTTATAATCTCTATACTACTTTACCTATATGCTACTTATTTAAAACAACAGCTCATTATCGGTAACATTATAGTGGCTTTGCTTGTAGCGCTGAGTATTGTTATAGTTGGCGTTTTCGACTTACTCCCAAACATTACCCCCCTGAATCGTAATACGCAGTGGATCTTTTTCAAAATCATATGGGACTATGCTATCTTTGCCTTTATAATTAACTTCATTCGAGAACTAACAAAAGACATCGAAGATATTAACGGTGACCATAAAGCTGGGATGTACACATTACCAATAGCCATTGGCAGAGAACGGGCCAGGATCGTACTATTTATTTTAAGCTTTGTCCCTCTATTTGGAACCACTTTTTACACCATAAATACATTATATAAAAATCAATATGCAGTATTGTACTTTTTAATATGTATCATAGCCCCCTTGCTATATACAACCATAAAAATATTCAATGCAAAAAATAATAAAGATTATCACCACATAAGTAACATACTTAAGTTGATTATGGTATTTGGAATGCTTTCTTTACTTTTATACAAGTATATTTTATTAGCCTAATGTTAAGCGAAAAACTAAAGCAACACCATATTATATTAGCCTCAGGTTCTCCTAGGCGACAGGATTTTTTTAAAACCCTAGGGTTGGATTTCGAGATTCGGTTAAAACCAGTAAAAGAGGAGTACCCTCCCCGTTTAACACATTTTGAGATTAGCAATTACCTCGCTCAACTCAAAGCATTACCCTTTAAATCTGAATTAAAGCCAAATGATATTTTAATAACCAGTGATACAATTGTATGGCACAATAACAAAGCCTTGGGAAAGCCCCTCGATGAAACCGACGCCTTCAACATTATAAAATTAATAAGCAATACAACACACGAAGTGATAACATCGGTATGTTTTACTACCAAAGCCTATCAAAAAACACTTTATGGCAATACCAAAGTAACCTTTAAAGACTTAACCGATGAAGAGATTCTATATTACATAAAGACCTACAAGCCATTTGACAAAGCTGGTGCTTATGGCATTCAAGAATGGATAGGACAAATAGGAGTGACAAAAATAGAAGGCTCCTATTTTAATGTTATGGGACTACCCACCCACCTTGTATACAAAACATTAAACAAAATAGCAGATGATACGATAGACGCCCTATAAATTCGTAACTTTATAGTATCTAAACCGTTCATTATCATGCAAAAAAATATCAAAATAAAGATATGGATATTTGTTATTATTGTTTCTGCTATTTACTCTTGTAAAAACGAATTAAGATCCGACTCAATAGCTTATAACAACGTAACGACCTCTCCCCACTCCCAAAGCACCAAACCCCAAAAACTTTCTCAAGAGTTTAAAAACTATTGGTATTCTGGAAATGCCGAAGTAAGTGCCTACAAACTAGAACAAGCGCGTTATAGTGAATTAAGAAACGGGCATGCCTTTTTAATTTATGTAACCGAAGATTTCCTTCCAAGCTCTCAAGTGAAAGCAGAAAAGAAAACTTCCAACAGCATTTCTGTTCTCAAATTAAATGCTACCAAAAAATTTAACACTGGAATATATCCCTATTCCATAATGCAAAGTACCTTCTACCCCGTAACAAATAACCAACATGCCATTAAAGTATCTTGTTCTGTACAAGAATGGTGTGGCCACGTGTACACTCAACTAAATAATCGGGAATCATTCAATATTGTATCCCATTCGTATTTTGAAGGTGAAGCCGATAACAGTTTTAAACTTGAAAAAGCAATTATAGAAAATGAATTATGGACACAGTTACGTATAAACCCAAAATCACTACCAACAGGCAATTTACTTATCATTCCTAGCCTAGAGTACACTAGGTTAACCCACACGCCAATTAAGGCCTATAGTGCCACGGCTCTTCTAGCAAAAGACAGCTACACTTTATCGTACCCAGAATTAAACAGAAAATTAGTCATTCGATTCAATCCTCTTTTCCCTTACGACATTACAGGATGGGAAGAAACCTTTAAAAGTGGTTTTGGCTCCAATAGCAAAGAACTTACCACAAAAGCTACCAAAATAAAATCCATAAAATCACCTTACTGGAACAAAAACCGTAATAAAGACAGTACATTAAGAAAAATGCTACATCTAAAGTAAATTTATCCAAGGTGTTAACAGAAAAGATTTTAGTTTAAAGGCTAAACCTGGCTCATTTAAATCTCAACTATGGCTTAAATTATTTTCTTTTTGAACGTATATTTGCTGTAAACTTTTATAGGTATGGCATCGTTTTTTACAATCAACCAAGACAAACTTATTATATCTGGAGTTGTTCTTTTTTCACTTCTTATTATAAGATATATAATTAATTTCACCATTACTAAGGTAGCTAGAAAAAATGGTATTAATGAAGCCCGTATTAGGTTGATGCGCCGTTATGTAACTGTAACGCTATTTTTAATTACTTTATTAATAGAAGCTTTTGTATTTGGAACCGAACTAGAAGATCTTGCTTTAATATTTTCTTCCATTTTTGCCGTTATAGGAATAGGCTTATTTGCAATTTGGTCCATTTTAAGCAATGTCACATCTGGTATTATTATGTTTTTTAATTTTCCTTATAAGGTTGGTGACAAGATAGAAATTCACGATAAAGACTTTCCTATAAAAGCTATTATTGAAGATATTAGAGCTTTTCAATTGCATTTACGCCTTGAAAATGGCGATTTGGTTACTTATCCCAACAACCTAATGCTACAAAAGGCTGTTACACTTGTTGAAAAAGATGCTATAGACGATGGTATTGATACTATTTAAATATTCTCTATATTTATAGTTAGCATCCTCGGGGCAAGACCACGAGACGCTTATTGAAAACCCATGTTGATTTCGAGGTATACTATGGAGCATTAAAATCCTGATTATCTGGCAAAAATTTCGCTTATGGCAAAAAAACGAAGCAAGAAGTTTCAAAAAAAAATAGGTCAAGTCCCAGGAACCGTTATCTATACTGGGGAAAAATCAACGCGAGACCTTTTCATTGAAGTATTTAATTACGATAAAGACAATTACATTGAGAAAAATTTTTCAAACGTTGACGAATGTTTTGATTTCAGGCAATCAAATACGGTTACATGGATAAACTTAAATGGTTTGAACCATGTAAGCCAAATTGAAAAAATCGGAGAACACTTTAGCATACACCCACTAGTTTTAGAGGATATTGTTAATATTTCACAACGTCCCAAAATAGACATTTATGATGATTATCTCTTTGTCGTAGTTAAAATGCTCTACTATGATACGAATGAAAAAATAATTTCAGAACAAGTAAGCCTAGTCTTGGGAGAAAACTATGTACTTTCTTTTCAAGAAGCCGAAGGTGACGTATTTGATAGTCTACGTGATAGAATTAGAAATGCGCAAGGAAGAATACGAACACAACAGGCAGATTACTTACTATATGCCTTAATGGATGCTGTTGTAGATCATTATTTTAATATCATAGAAATTTTAAGTGACAAAATTGAAGATTTTGAAACCGATATTTTTTCAGGTAATGTACATGAGCATTTCAACAAAGATATTCAAGATCTAAAACGGGAAATTCTTAGGGTACGCCGGGCTATTTTTCCAATTCGAGAAGTAATTAGTCGTATTGAAAAACATGAAAGTCCATTAATCAACAAAAAAACGATCGCCTATTATAGAGACATTTACGACCACTTGATTCAAGTAGCAGAAAACATCGATATATATCGTGAAATGATATGGAGTTTAATGGATATGTACATGACCTCCATTAGTAATAAAATGAATGAAGTAATGAAAGTACTCACCATTATGGCTTCCATCTTTATTCCTTTAACTTTCATTGCTGGAATCTATGGGATGAACTTCGATTATATTCCTGAATTACGCTATAAATATGCTTACTTTATTCTATGGGGCGTCTTAATTGTCATTTTTGTAGCCTTACTATGGTTTTTCAAACGAAAAAAATGGCTTTAAGTCGTATGTTTTATAACGTTAAAGAAACATTAAAACCCCAAACAACACAGGTTTACTTTTATATATTTGGTGTCTAGCTACTAAACTGCTTATTATGCCTAGATATATACGCATTTCATTCATATTTCTATTAACAGTATCCTTTTTGCAAGCACAAAAACCTACTCAACCCACTGCTTCTAAGATATATGAATCCTTACAAAAACTTAATTTTTTAGGTTCCGTACTATATATTGCTGCACATCCAGATGATGAAAACACACGACTAATTTCTTACATGTCCAATAAGGCAAAAGCAAGAACAGGTTACTTATCCTTAACCCGTGGTGATGGAGGTCAAAATCTTATTGGTCCAGAAATAAGGGAATTACTTGGAGTCATTAGAACCCAAGAACTTCTTGCTGCCAGACGGGTTGATGGAGGTGAGCAGCTTTTTACACGAGCCAACGATTTTGGATACTCAAAACATCCAGACGAAACCTTGTCTATTTGGAACAAAGATGAAGTGTTAAGCGACGTTGTATTAGCAATACGTAAATTTAAACCCGACATTATCATTAACCGTTTCGACCACCGATCGCCAGGTAGTACCCATGGGCATCATACAGCATCTGCCATGTTAAGTATGGAAGCCTTCGACATTGCTAACGACAACACACAATTTCCAGAACAAATTAATCAAACCAGTACTTGGCAGCCCAAACGCCTATTCTTTAATACTAGTTGGTGGTTTTATGGCAGCCAGGAAAAGTTTGAAAAAGCCAATAAAGAAAATATGTTGAGCTTCGACATTGGTGTGTTTTACCCGCTAAAAGGAGTTTCTAATAACGAAATTGCGGCACTAGCAAGTAGCCAGCATTTATGCCAAGGATTTGGCCGCCTATCTCAGCGTGGTTCCCAAAAAGAATACATTGAGTTTTTAAAGGGTATTCCCATAGAGAACAATGAAGATGTTTTCTCTGGAATTGATACTAGTTGGGAACGTATTAAAGGAGGCAAGGCCATTGGTTCAATCCTTTATAAAATTGAAAACGAATTTAATTTCAAAGATCCTTCTAAACACATCCCTCAACTACTAGAAGCATACAAACTACTTCAAAATATTAAGGACGAACATTGGAAAACTATAAAAACCAAGGAGCTTAAGTCTATTATAGAAATGTGTGCCGGGCTGTATTTAGAAGCATCCGCAAACACCAATTGGGCTACCCAAAACGAAACGGTTGATTTAAATATTGAAGCCCTTAACAGAAGTAATACTTCCATTGTTCTTGAAAGCATAGACCTTTGGAATGGAGAGCACATCACAAAAAACTTAAACTTACAAAACAATACTTCAGAAAAATTCAAGCAAGATTACTACTTATCTACTGAAGAAAATTACAGCACCCCCTATTGGCTAAGTAAAAAAGGTTCTTTGGGCATGTACAAAGTGGAAAACAAAGGACTTATAGGCCTTCCTGAAACACCAAGAAATGTAGCCGTAAACTTTAATTTAAAAATTAACAATATTCCCATTACCTTTACTAAAGCTGTTATACAACGCTATTCAAAACCAGATAAGGGAGAACTGTACAGACCGTTTGAAATCATTCCAGAAGTATCTGCAAAAATCAAAGAAAAAGTAATCATCTTTGAAAACGACACTCCCAAAAAAATTTCAGTAACAGTTAAAGCTGGTCGAGATCGGATACGTGGAACTGTAGAACTATGTACTCCTAGTACTTGGCATGTATCCCCTAAGACACAAACGGTAGATATGAACCTTAAAGGAGAAGAACAAACCTTCGAATTTACAGTAACACCTCCCAAAAATCAAGATGAAGGTTATATAAGCCCTTTAGTAGACATTAATGGAAAAGCATACACTAAAGAGCTTATTGAGATTGCATACGAACACATCCCATTTCAAACCGTCCTTTTACCTAGTGAAAGTAAAGTAGTGCGTTTAAACATAAAAAAGAAAGGAGAATATATTGGCTATATTCAAGGCGCTGGTGATGTTGTTCCCGAAAGTTTAGAACATATTGGGTACCAAGTTGAAACCATTGCACCAGAAAGCATAACCTCTGAAACATTACGCAAGTTTGATGCTATTGTTGTTGGTATTCGTGCCTATAATACAGTTGAAGCCTTAAAATTTAAACAGGAGATATTATTCAACTATGTCTCGCAAGGAGGCAATATGATCGTACAGTATAATACAAATCGAGGCCTTAAGGTGGACAAACTGGCTCCATTCGACTTAAAATTGTCAAGAGACCGTGTTACGAACGAGCATGCCAAAGTACACTTTTTGCACCCTGAGCACCCTTTATTAAATCACCCAAACAAAATAACGCAACTAGACTTTGAAGGTTGGACACAAGAACGTGGACTGTACTTTCCTGATGAATGGGACGATGCCTTTACTCCTATTCTATCTATGAATGATAAAAATGAACCTTCAAAAAAAGGTAGTTTGCTTGTTGCCAAATATGGCAATGGCTATTACATATATACAGGATTAAGCTTTTTTAGGGAATTTCCTGAAGGCGTTTCTGGAGCGTATCGCTTATTTGCCAATATGCTTTCCATTGGAAAAGAAGATTTGAAATTAAAGGCCACATTAAACGATTAAAAATGACTGAAAAACAATCTCCTAAACAACCTTGGCTTAAATTGTATTCCCTTGTACTAATAGCCAATGCTATCTATTTTATTGTCTTTTACCTCATCATGAAATCTTTTTAGACCATGCAAAATTTAAATTGGATAGATTGGACTGTCTTAATTGTAACCCTTTTAGTTATTGTTATTTACGGCACATGGCAAACCCGAGGCAGTAAAAATGTACAGGACTACTTAAAAGGAGGCAACACCTCTAAATGGTGGACCATTGGCTTATCTGTTATGGCAACACAGGCCAGTGCCATTACATTTTTATCAACACCAGGTCAGGCCTTTAATGACGGTATGGGTTTTGTTCAGTTCTACTTCGGTCTCCCTTTTGCCATGGTTATTATTTGTATGGTATTCATACCGCTTTACCATCGGCTTAAAGTGTATACTGCCTATGAATTTTTGGAAAATCGCTTCGATTTAAAAACACGTACGCTCGCAGCTATTCTTTTTTTGATTCAACGCGGATTGGCTGCCGGAATTACCATATTTGCCCCGGCCATAATCTTATCGGTTGTATTAGGATGGGACTTACTAACCCTTAATATCATAATAGGGGTTTTGGTAATTATATATACCGTTTCGGGCGGTACGAGAGCTGTAAACGTAACCCAAAAGCATCAAATGGTCGTTATCTTTATAGGCATGCTCGTAGCTTTCTTTATTATTGTTAGTAAACTACCCCAAGACATAACATTTAGTAAAGCCTTGCACATTGCCGGAGCCAGTGACAAAATGAATATTCTGGATTTCTCGTTCGATTTAAATAACCGCTATACATTCTGGAGCGGTATTATTGGTGGAACCTTTTTAATGCTCTCATATTTCGGCACCGATCAAAGTCAGGTACAACGTTACTTATCTGGAAAATCAGTTAAAGAAATGCAATTGGGCTTAATTTTTAACGGACTTCTTAAAGTCCCGATGCAATTCTTTATTTTATTGGTCGGGGTTATGGTTTTTGTATTCTATCAATTTAACAAGGCACCTGTTAATTTTAACCCAACAGCATCTGAACTGGTTTTAAATTCAGAATTCGCCGAAGACTACAAAATTCTTCAACAAGAACAAGAACAACTTTTCAATACCAAACAAGACCTTATAAAATCGTTTGCTATTTCGAAAGATAATAGTACCCAAGCTCAAATTTCTGAAGCCAACAAAACCCAAAATAAGATTAGGGACAAAGCCAAATTACTAATCGAAAAGGCTTCCGAAAACCAACAAATAAAGGTTGAAAGTAACGATAAAGATTATGTCTTCATTCATTTTATTTTAAATAATCTGCCTCGTGGTCTCATTGGGCTTTTGTTGGCTGTTATTTTAAGTGCAGCCATGTCCAGCACATCCAGTGAACTGAACGCTTTAGGGTCGACCACAACCATAGATCTGTACAAACGAAATACCAGTGAAAAAACGGAGACAGAAATGGTTCGTGCCTCTAAGTGGTTTACATTTGGATGGGGAATCATTGCCATTGGCGTTGCTTGCATTGCAAATTTAGCCGAAAACCTAATTCAGTTAGTTAACATTATAGGTTCCATTTTTTATGGCAATGTTTTAGGCATATTTTTAATTGCTTTTTTCTTTAAATCTGTTCGAGCTAACGCTGTGTTTTTTAGTGCTCTAATAACGCAGTCTATCATTATTATTCTATTCTTCCTTAACGAATACGACTATATAAACCTGCCTTTCTTATGGTTAAACTTTGTAGGCTGTGCTATTGTTATTGCTTTATCTTTATTGGCTTCATTTAAAACTTTAGGCAACAGGGATAAAATCATTCAGGTACTAATTACTTTTATCCTAGCCTATTTTGGTTATATCATTTATAACTAAATACAAAACGTTAAAAACAAAACTATAAACTGCAGAGTCATCAGATAAGGCAAAATTGCAAATAAATTTGCTCAAGATCTGTTAAGTGTTCACCTGTATTAAATTATGCGCCTTAGCTATAGCTTCCTGAGTTTAAGAAATTGCAAAGTCCCTAGGTATGAATACAACATATCAACACATTCTTTGTCAAGGTAAAATAACGAATTGACGTTTAATTTTAGTAAAGAACTCATCAATCTCCTTGGTACCATGTAAGAACAGCATCGGCTTAATTACTAAACTGAAAAAAGATTAGCTTCATTACTTTTATAATCCTTTATTCTTAAAAAATAACCCCCGCTAAGCTTTGACCTAACGGGGGTTGCAACTATGTTTTTATTGAATCTTTATAAAGCCCCCCATTCCTTAAGGGAATCTTTATTCATTTTTACATAATCGTCATTACCTGCTTCCTCAGCACCAGCTAAAGATTTTTTAGCTGTAGCAATCGCTGCTTTCTTATCGCCTGCTTTTGCATAGATTAGTGATTGTTGCCTTAATTGCCAAAAGGCTGGCTTTTTAGTCATGGATATGGCTTTTTCCATCCATTCTTTAGCCTGATTGATATCCTTACCTTCTCTTGAATAATATACTGCTGCAGCATAATAATCATTTGCAGAAGGTCCATTCATTACCTTGTTTATTGAAGCCGTTACAGTTTTGTCTGTTGGTACTTCAAAAGGTACACCAACATATACATTTTCCCATAACATCCCTAAAACAGCAGAACCACTACTTAAATCATCGAATGTCATAGTAAACGTCTCAACTTTCATGGGCATCTCATAAATTTGGGCTGTTGCCTTTGCCGCAACTTTCGATTCATCCCATTTTTGAGGTGTTCCCCAGTTATTTGTATCGCTGTAAAAGATAACATCCCATGATGTTTTTCTTGGTTTTGTAAAGATAGCGTAAGAGCCTGCTTTAACTGTCTTCCCTGCAATTTTCACATCTTCGCCAAATGTAATCATTGTATTTTTGTTAGCTCCCGTACGCCAAAGTTTATCATAGGGTACTAAATTTCCAAAAATAGTACGTCCTCGCATAGAAGGTCTTGAGTATTCCAGAACAACATCCGTAAGCCCTACTTTTTGCTCTATTTTAGCAGATGGACTTGGTGCCGGCGTGTCTATTTGAGCATTTACCGAATACATTAAAGCAAATGCCATGACACTTAATAATAGTTTCTTCATATTTGATTTGAATTAGTTAACGTTAATGATTGATATAAAAATACGTATTCCTAAATTCTAAATTGTTAACAAAAGCTTAAATTAAGAGATTGTATATTTGTCAAAGGAATAAAAACCTTAATAATTTAAATGTGAGAACGAGTATAACGAGCGTTTACATCCGTTCAAAACTCGTAATTAATTTAATATCAAATTACTGCCAAATTTTAAACGAATGAAACCCTCATTACGCTGCAAAATAATTTTAAAGGAATCCGTCACAAAAGGGTATGAATAAGTAAAGAAAAAACCCGTCTATTTGTT
>NZ_BAABCY010000100.1:0-20065 GCF_039539345.1 Snuella lapsa
AAAAACTCTCCGTTTTTCAAACTTTTCAGCTAAACCCCGCAGCAAGCTGACGAGGAATTCTTTAGATTAAAGCAAACTAAAACCTTAATAAAATGAATGCAAAACGTGTTAAAGCCTATGGTACCCAAACTGCCGAAGCCGATCTGGAACAGTTAATAATTGATAGAAGGGATATTACGCCAAAGGATGTAGAAATAACGATTGAATATTGCGGCGTATGCCATTCCGATCTGCATTTTGCGCGAAACGATTGGGGCTTTTCCGTATACCCAGTAGTGCCTGGCCATGAAATAGTCGGAAGAGTAACCAGAGTTGGGACCGATGTAACAAAACATAAGGTTGGTGATCTGGTTGCCGTAGGATGTTTGGTGGATTCATGCAGGAGTTGTAATAATTGCAAACAAGATCTTGAGCAATATTGTCCAGGATGGGTAGGCACCTATGGTGGCCATGACAAACATTTAGGTATGCAGACTTTTGGAGGGTATTCCGAAAGCATTGTGGTAGATGAACACTTTGTATTGAAAGTCCCCAACAATCTGGATCCAGTAGCCGTAGCACCCGTGCTTTGTGCGGGCATTACCACCTGGTCTCCCTTAAGGCACTGGAAGGTTGGAAAAGGAAGTAATATTGCGGTTATTGGACTTGGAGGTCTAGGGCATATGGCTGTAAAACTAGCACATGCCCTTGGAGCCGATGTTACTTTACTTTCAAGATCGCCTAATAAAATTCAAGATGCACTCGATCTGGGAGCTGACAGAGTAGTTATTTCCACCGATGAGGATCAAATGGCTGAAGTCCAGGGACGTTTTGATGTTATCATTGACACTGTTCCAAACGTTCACGATATTAATCCTTATGTTGGCACCTTGGCTACCAACGGTACTTTAGTAATTGTTGGGTATTTAGGCCCATTGGATCCCTTCTTAAATTCCATGCCTATGATAATGGGACGTAAAACAGTTGCTGGTTCTTTAATAGGCGGTATTGCAGAAACACAAGAGTTACTTGATTTTTGCGGTGAACATGGCATTACACCGGAAATAGAAATGATCCCAATTCAGGATATCAATAAGGCCTACGAGCGTATGCTTAAAAGTGATGTACATTATCGCTTTGTGATCGATATGGCTTCACTAAAACAATAAGCCATATGACCAGACCTAAACGCCCTAAGTACAAGGGGAGTGGGAGGGTATTTAAAAACCCCTTTTTGGAACGGCTTACAAAAACACACATTGCTGTTCCGTTGGTGCTGTTTACAATTATATCCTGTTGCTTAGTATATTACGGAATAATAGAAAAAGGATTTAGCACACCTGTAATGGTACTATTGTTTATAACAGGTGCCTTTGTATTCACTTTAATAGAGTATCTATTTCACAGGTATATCTATCACATCAAACCCCATACACATACTTTGGAAAGCATGAGTTATAAGATGCATGGTATCCATCACGATTATCCAAAAGACAAACAACGCTTGGCTATGCCACCTGTATTGGCTTTAATTGTGGCTACATTTTTCTTTATTCTTTACAGAGCTATTATGGGAGATTACGTGTTTGGGTTTTTAGCTGGTTTTTTAATGGGATATACCCTATATTTAACTGTGCATTACAGTGTGCATATTTTTAAGGTGCCCAATAATTTTTTAAAGACACTTTGGTACCACCACGCTATTCATCACTACAGACAACCTAACAAGGCCTTTGGGGTATCGTCTCCCTTTTGGGATCATGTATTTGGTACGATGCCCGAGCTTCGCAAACCTGATACCAAAACAGGTGAGTATATTGATAAGGAATAAGTAATTATATCCTTTGGTTCCAATTAATGATAGTATACCTTTATTGTTAGTAGTAATAAAAAGCGAAATCCTTCCATAAATCGAAAGGACTTCGCATCGTTTTGTTGTGCTTGTAATGGCAATTTGTTACTTGCCATATTGACTCTAGTTTTTGACTCCTAGTTTAATCAGTATTTTCTCCATTAAACACCATTGGGTGAAAGAAGATTGCAATAAATTGGCGCCGACAAACAAGGTGAACCAAAACCAATTGTCATTCACAAACATGCCTAGCAGGACGCTTATTAAAACAAAGGTTCCTGCAATGGCTCTGATAAATCTATTTAGCATCGTATTAAATTTTAAAGGTTAAATATATTTTTCAATAGGAACCACAACTGCCCTTATCGGGTTATTGGTTTCCAGATGACTATTGAATTCTGTTATGTAATTAAATAGGGTATCTATCTTATCGGCGTCGGTAAAAGAGAAAAACAGATTCGATTCATTACCTCCCTGCGTACTCGGGAACCAACTGTTGGCAATTAAAACCGAAGGAGTGTTTTTGTAACCATCGATATCTGATTCACTAAAAACTTCAATATTGGCTTTACGAAAGAGTTGTATCACATCTTTGTGAAACGTCTCAACTGCTGTGACCATGACTAATTTCATCTGTTATTTATTTATAGTTTTTACGTTCTATCATGTAATATACCAGAGGAACCACCAAAAGCGTTAGTACGGTACTGGCAATCGTTCCTCCCATCAAGGATATGGCAAGCCCCTGGAAAATAGGATCGAATAGTATAACAAACGCTCCAATAACCACAGTTCCTGCGGTTAGTAGTATAGGCGTTGTCCTTACCGCTCCAGCTTCAATTACAGCTTGTTTTAGTGGAGCACCTTCCGCAAGGCGTAGATTTACAAAATCAATGAGCAGTACGGAATTCCGTACCATGATACCCGCAAGGGCAATCATACCAATAAAAGAGGTTGCTGTAAAATAGGCTCCCATAATCCAATGCCCAAGAATAATACCAACCAGCGAAAGCGGAATAGCAACCATCATGACCACTGGTGCTTTAAAATTTTGAAACCATCCCACAATTAGAATATAAATAATGATAATAACACCCAGAAAAGCAATACCTAGATCTCTAAAAACTTCTAGGGTAATTTGCCATTCGCCATCCCATTTTACGGTAAAGTCATCTTCATGTTCCGGCTGATCGATGTACAATTCACTCATAGTATACCCTTTAGGAAGGGATAGGGCTTTTAATTTTTCTTCCATTCCCAAAATAGCATACACAGGGCTTTCCAAAGAACCAGCCATATCGGCCAGTACGTAGACTACCCGTTTTTGATTCTTTCGGTAAATATTCTTTGCCCTGGTGTTTTTTTGAATAGTCACCAAATCGGCCAAAGTAACCAAATTGCCTTGATCTGATCTTATTTTAAGTTGGGCTATATCTGTTAAGGTCGATTTTTCCTTTACATCCAGAGCCAGCACCAAATTCACCTGATCGAAAGCAGACTCATCGTAAAATGTACTAATGGCTTTATCTGCCAATGCCATGTGCATGGTATAAGTAATGTGTTGTGGAGCCACTCCATATAGCATAGCTTTTTCTTTATTGATAATAAATTCGTATTCCACCTGATTGTCCTCAACCATCCAATCGATATCTACAACATTAGCAGTATTTTTTAAGATATCTTGTACCTTATAGGCTACATCTATTTGCTCGTCGTAATCTGGCCCATATATTTCGGCTACAATTGTTGATAGTACAGGTGGCCCCGGTGGTACCTCAACCAGTTTAATATTGGCGCCATAAGGTTTGCCTATATCTTGAATGGCCTGACGCATGGATTTGGCTATGTCATGGCTTTGCGCACTCCTGTCGTGCTTATCGGTTAGGTTAACCTGAATGTCTGCCATATTACTGCCGCCTCTCAAATCGTAATGTCTTACCAATCCGTTAAAAGTGATAGGTGCCGATGTCCCCACATAGCTTTGGTAATTTACTACTTCTGGTCTGGTCGACAAATACTGAGCCACCTCTCTGGCTACTACACCTGTACGTTCTAAGGTAGTCCCTTCTGGCATATCTATCACTACCTGAAATTCATTCTTATTATCAAAAGGAAGCATTTTTACAGCTACCGATTTGGTAAAGAACAAACCTATAGATCCCATAAGCAGAAGAAAAGTAATTCCCAAAAACAACCAACGTCGAGTCTTATTTTCAATTAAAGGCATTTCTATTTTTGAATACAGCCTATAAGTCAGGTTGTCTCGAATGTCTTTTTGTTCCTCCTTTTTAGTACCCACTTTTTTATCTTTTTCTCTAAGGAAAATGTAGCCTAGATAAGGTGTTATGGTTAGTGCGACAAATAAAGAGAGGAGCATGGCTATGGAAGCACCTATGGGCATTGGACTCATATAAGGCCCCATTAAGCCCGAAACAAAAGCCATAGGCAATACGGAAGCTATAACTGTAAAAGTGGCTAATATGGTGGGGTTTCCAACCTCGTTAATAGCATAAAGTGCGGCTTGTTTGAAAGGCAGTCGTTTCATTTTAAAATGCCTGTGCATATTCTCGGCGATAATAATGGAATCGTCTACCACAATACCTGTAACGAATACCAATGCAAATAGGGTAATACGGTTAAGTGTATAGTCCAACATATAATAGCTTAAAAGCGTTAAAGCAAAGGTGATTGGAACTGATAGGAAGACAACCAAACCGCCACGCCACCCCATGGCAAGCATAACAACAAGGGTTACGGCTATAATAGCTCCGATAAGATGCATCAAGAGCTCGGAAACCTTTTGGGAAGCGGTTTCTCCGTAATTTCTTGTCACCTCTACATGTACATCGTCAGGTATTAAGTTCTTTTTTAAGTGTGCTACTTTGTCAATAATTATTTCTGATATTTTCATGGCATCAGCGCCCTTTCGCTTCGCCACCGATATAGTAACGGCCGGATATTCGGAAGGGTAGGACTGAGCCTTTTTAGTGGCCTGACCAAACCCTAGTGACACATAGTTGTTTGGTATTTCTGGTCCGTCAATAATTGATGCTACCTGCTTTAAGTAAACAGGCTGATTTTGATAAACACCAATTACCAGGTTTTCAATATCGGTAACCGATTCCAAAAAGCGCCCAGTAGTTACTAAATATTCAGTGTCATTCTTATTAAAGCTTCCTGAGCTTAATTGAGAATTATTAGCCGTTATCATTTTGGATACCGATAGGAAGTCTAAACCGCTGGATGCTAATTTATCCTTATCCAATACAACCCTGAGCTGACGGTTACGACCGCCAATTTTATGGGTCATGGATACATCGCCGGCCTTTTCAATTTCACCACTTAATTCTTTAGCGATCTGACTTAGTTGGTAATCGTCGTAATGTTCACTCCATAAGGTTAACGCCAGCATAGGTACGTCATCAATAGCACGGGTTTTTACCAGTGGGAAGGTGACGCCTTGAGGCATCTGATCCATGTGTTTGTTAATCTCGTTGTAAAGCTTCACAAAGGAGCGTTCAATATCTTCGCCAACATAAAACTGGACAATTACCATTCCTTGCTCTTTCATGGAAGTAGAGTATACATATTCCACCCCTTTGATGTTGGAAATAAGTTTTTCCAACGGCTTAATGACCCGAGATTCTACCTCGGAGGGACTGGCTCCCGGGTACCCTACAAAAATATCGGCTATGGGCACATCTATTTGTGGTTCTTCTTCCCGTGGTATTAAGAACGAACTGTACACCCCAATAACCATAAAAACGATCATGAGTAGTACTGTGAGTTTTGAATCTATAAAACTTCTAGCTATTTTTCCTGCTAAACCTTCTTTCATCTACTTGTGTTTTTAGTTTAATGTTTATTTATGTAATAAACCATTTTATTATTGCCGTCTTAGCGCGAGGTCTTTCTTATGGTTTACCAAAACATTAGAATTACTGAATACTTATGTTTGCACCGTTAAAAAGTTTTCCTTCTGCAGAAACAATAAAGGTTTCGTTCTCCGACAGTCCGGACAATACTTCCACCTGGTCTCCAAAGGTTTTTCCTAAACGCAACCATCGCAATACAGCAGTATTATTTTGACTCACGGTATATATGCCTGTCAACCCTCCATGATTTATAACAGCTTGTTGCGGAATTAATACTTGGGGATTAAGTCCTTTGCTTTTAACAGGAAAATTCACGGTAGCAAACATGCCCGACCTTACAAGGGTATCTGTTTTACCTAAAGCTACTTTAACCAAATATTGCCCTCCTGTATTTTTAGCAGATGCACTTACTTCCGTAACAGTACCGACTATTTCTTTATTAATGGATTTTATAACAACAGTTACCTGAGTATCGCTTTTTATTTGTGTAATTTCCGATTCGGGCACTGAGGCCATCACTTCAAAATTATCGGGTGCTTCAACAGAGATCAATGTTTGTCCTGGTTGCGCCATATTACCAACCTTTACCATTTTACTGGTAACAATGCCATTAAATGGTGATTTTATATTTGCATACTCAAATTGTGCCTTTATTTCTTGTTGTTGCTGATTGGCAGCTTCCAAACGAGCCTTGGTCATATGGTAGCGTGTGGAAACATCGTCCAACTCTTTTTGGGAAGCACTATTATTGGCAAACAGATTCTTGAATCTATTAAAATCTTTTTCAGCATTTAAAAATGCTGCTTCAGCCTCAGCAATACCGGCTTTAACCTGTGCGCGTTTGGCACGTAGGTCTGCCATATGGATAGAAATCAGTAATTGTCCTTTATGTACACGATCACCAACATCAACATATATGTTATCTACATATCCCATAATACGGGTACTCAAATCGGCACTGTTAACGGATTGTACCTTTCCGCTTACTGCCAAAAACGGATGGTTGTTGGTTTTATTGGTGTGGCCTACCTGTACACGAAGGGGGACAGTATTCGTCACATCATTCTTTGACGTATTATTGCCACAGGCAGAGAAAAGTAAAGCTACTGTGGTTAATGCTATTATGTATTTGTATCGTTTCATCTTATTTAATCTATTTTGTACTATGTTATCTATTCTTTGGTTAAAAATTGTAAGTAGGCTTGTATATAGTTGTGCTCAAAAACAGTTTGATAATAAGCTAGTTGCTTTTGTGCATATTGTGATTCGGATAGTAACAGGTCGGATGTTTTTTCCAATCCTTCTTTAAATCTATTTGTTCTTATTTTAAGTGCTTCTTCAGATTGTTGTAAAGTAAGCTCTGCCAAGTGTAACCTGTTTTGGGTATCCATGTACATACGCTTGGCCTTTTTGAATTCCAGCTGACTTTGAGATACGTAACGTTGGTATTCAAGTTTCGATTTTTGAAATTCTGCCATGCTCTTTTGCTCTTTTCCAAAACGTTTACCGCCATTAAAAATATCCCAACTTAATCGGGCTCCAAACAAATATCCATTGGCATCTCCTTGAAATAATTTATCGTCGTAAAGTTCATAACTACCAAAGGCATTCAACCGGGGCAAAAAAGCCATTCTATCTGCTTTATTCATTGCTTCATAGGCTTTTGTTACATAAGACATTGCTTTGATATCCGATCGGTTTTCAGAAACTGTTTTGGGAGCTTCAAATTGTACCGAATTGACTATTAGAGAATCTATTGGCAAATACGTTGCATACTTATTGTCGTTCATTAAAAAAGACAGGTAGTTGGATGCATTTTGAATCTGGCTATGTGCTGTTTGCAACTGCGTCTTTATTTCAGAAACGCGAACATCGGTATTCAGTACATCGGCATATTGCAGAAATCCTTGTTTGAAATGATCGTCTGCTATTTTTTTATTAGCAAAGGCTGTTTGTAATGCTTTTTCCAAAACCTCGGCTGTTTTATAAGCTAGTTGTAACTGCATATAGGCTTTGTTTGCTTCAAGCATTAAATGATCGGAAGTTCTTAGCTGCTGCAAAGCCAATGCATCCATTTTCGATTTGGCAGCTCTACGCTGAAAAATACCGTCTACATTGATTAAAGGTTGTTGAATTTCAAATTTGGTGGCATAATTCTCTATCTGTGACGGATTGTTTAGCATATTAGGATTAAAATCACTTTGTATTAAAATCTCTTGGTTTAGTTTTGAACCAAAGGCCATTAATGGATTGGTAGTCGCTATCCCCATATGCGATGCCGCTATATTGGGTAAAAACACAGCATTGGTTTGTCGGTAATCGGCTTTAGCCTTCATAAATTCCTGTTCTGCGATCTTAATATTGGTGTTGACCTCTGCCACTTTGCCTAAAACCTCAGATTTGGTTATTTGTACATATTCTTGTGCCTGTAACCTGAAAGTCGGTAACAGAACGAATAGAGTGAGATGTATGATTGAATATTTCATGTGTTTTACTATGATGTTATAATTTATGAGGCAAAATTAGCAACCGATATAGTAAACATTCGTAACCTTTGTTACGTAGAGAGTGTTAAAACTCTTGAGGAGTTATTGTTCTTGTTACTTTTAAGCTTTAAAACCAACACAATAGGAGTAGAGGTGTCATCCATTTGTGTACTTGCTTACACTCTAACATATTGTCTTATATTTCAACATAAAATAGTATTCGCTTACGTATATTAATGAAAAATATTACAATTATATTGTTTTTGAATTTATATTTTTTTAGTTTTGGCTCAACAAGGCCTTAAGGCTTTTCTCTCACAAAAATATTAGTAACCTAAAAAACTATTTTAATTATGGAAAAGTCTAAAAAATCCATTCACTTTGATTCACTTGCTCAAGAAGCAGGATCGGTGAGCAAATTCCTTGCCAACGAAAATTCTATAATGTCTGAAATAGCAGCAGCAGAACCAACTGTAATAAGCGAAATATTATCTGCTGAACCAGCGATGATAGAAAACATTTTATCAACCGAACCAGCAATGCTTTCAGAAATTGCTTCTTCTGAGCCCGTTATTTTGGGTGAAATGATGGTTGCTGAGCCTGCATTATTTGCAGAAGTAGCAGCGGCTGAGCCAGCAATAATTGGGGAAATAGCTGCAGCAGAACCAGCTGTTTTTTCAAAACTAGCTACTGCAGAACCTGTTGCTTTTGGTCAAGCCATATCAAGTATAATTTCGGAAATAGCTACCCCAAAAAAATAGCCACAATACCATATTCTTTTACGGCAATTTAGACATTCGAGTCTAGATTCAAAAAGCTTATAATAATTTCTCGTTTATGACGCCAGAGATTTTTTTGTCAAAAATTAAGGAGTTACCAGAAGTGTGGGAGCCAAATCATGTGGGATCGAACGTGCTTGCTCCTTTATTTTCATACGTACTCACAGAGCCTGTTATATACCATCAAGGCCGAGAATTATTAACCAATAAATTACTGAGCCTTACTCTAAGTATGGCTCGAAAGCATGCCCCTTATTATTCTAAATTAATACCAGACAAACATGATTGGCGGGCTGAGCACTTAAACATATTGCCTATGATAGACAAGTGCGAACTCTATGCAAACCAATCCAAAATACTATCTGAAATTACAACCTTTGGATTTGTAACGTTTACCACGGGAACTACGAAGCAACCACCATTATTGATTGAGCGTTCACAAGAAGAACAATTATACCTTCAAAACTTTTTTTCTATACTGCAATCGGGTGTACTTAAGTCTAACAAAGCTAAGCCTTTGGGTATTGTTGAAGGTTCCATGAATCACGGTGCTGTTTTACGACTACCAGGTATAGGCTACAACTTTATGATTGAGTTGACCAAAGATTATGGAATCATAAGGACAGCTTGGTTATTACAGAACAAATTTAATTTCAAGGGTATTGAAAATAAGGTCAGTCAGATGAACACCACTGTTATGGGACTGAGTTATTTACATCAATACCTAACAGAAAACAACATTGAAATTCCTCCAGGTCAACTTAAATCCATTACAGTTTTTGGATGGCCAGTTCCTAAAAGTAGACGCGAAATCTTTGAAGCCTATTTTAAGGTGCCTATTCATGATAACTATTCGATGTCTGAAATGTTTGGAGGTGCTAAATATTGTAAGGAATGTGATGGTTACCATTTCGATCCGTTTGTTGTTCCCGAGCTTATTGATTTAGAAACCAACACCTCCATTAAAACGGGTACAGGGGAACTTGTTTTAACGCCACTTTTTCCTTTTACACAACGTTTTGTCTTAATACGTTATCGCACAGGAGACCTCATTGATGTCGACACAGTAATGTGTAATAAAGGTACATTGGTTTATCGTTTTAGAGGTCGTTTAAAACGCTGTATAAAAGTGGCTCCCTATATCTACTTTGGTGAAGCAGAAGTAGCAAAATCTATAGATGCTATTGCAGAATTAAACAGAGCGCCTTCTGGGTTTCACATTTTTAAGGACAACGATAAGAATAATTGGCCTCTATTTAAAATGATTAAGTCTGGGAATGCAATTGAAATTCAGGTCGAACTCAAATCCCCTCCATTAGAAGCACCTACTATTGCATTGACTGTAGAAAAGAAAATCTACAATAATATTCTCAAAGAGTTACCTAAATCTACCAGAAATTGGATAAAATCGAATCCTGAAAAGTTCAAAATAACTTTAAAACCGCCTTTTAGTGTTAAGGAAAGAGATTATTGGAATTTGTAACTAAAACTCTAAGTATAATAATTAAGGAATTCAGATTCTGAATTAAAACATTTAACATGGAAACACAAACAACAATTAGTGACATTCTAAAACAAAGTCCTGTTGTAAAAGGACGAAGCAAACATTTGTACGATTACGATGCTAATCATTATGTAGCAAAATTAATCCCTTCATTATCTAGTTTTACCTATAACCGGCATGAAATGGTAGATAAAACACAAAACTTACGTTTGGACTTTTACGAAATGGCTGTTGCTTTATTAAATAAGCATAATATACCAACTGCTTATGTTAAACGCTTGGATAAAGACGTTTATTTAACACAAAAATGTTCGAGTCCCCCTTTTGAAGTGATCGTAAAAAATTATGCCGTTGGTTCTACACAGCGAAAATATCCAGGCCTCTTTCAAGACAATTATAAATTTTCTAACCCTATAGTTAAATTCGATTATAGGATAGATCCTGAAGATTTACCAATAAGTGCAGATTATCTAAGAGAATATGGAGAAAACCCCGAATTACTTAAGAGCCTAGCCTTAAAGACCAATAATATCTTGAGCGAATGGCTTTATCCGAGAGTTTTAGTAGATTTTTGTCTTATTTTCGGAACTAATAAAGAGGGGGAAGTATGTATCACATCAGAGATTTCACCAGACTGTATGCGGCTAAAATCTGAAACGGGGGCCTCCCTCGATAAGGATTTGTTTCGTAGCGGCAAAGACCATCACGAAATTGTTGAAGTATGGACAGATTTAATAACAGATTTAAAATCGAAGTGATGCGTAATAAAACCTTATTAATTACAGGTTCAAACAGAGGTACGGGTTATGGTATAGCTAAATATTTTTACGATAAAGGGTACACCATTATATCGCTCAATAAAACACTAAAAAAGGAAGCCTGGTTAGGAGAAATTGAGTGCGACCTTCGTTATCCCGATCGGATTATCGATATATGTGAAGTACTTGTTGAGAACAAGATATCCATTGATGTATGTGTTTTAAATGCAGCCATTAGAAAACTATCATTCATGGAAGAAATGGCATATGAAGATTGGAGAAACTCTGTAGCTGTTAATTATACAGCTATTTTTTATCTATTAAAATCCTTATTACCTATATTTAAGGAATCTAAAACCTATATAACGGTTATGGGAAGCCACGCTGCAAGCCATTACTTTGAAGGAGGTATGGCTTACTGTAGCACAAAAGCAGCATTAAAAGCAATGGTTGAAGTATTTATACAAGAAACACGATCCTATGGTATACGAACTACCTTGATAAATGCTGGGGCTATTAACAACAGACCCAAGGGACATGCCAACAAAAAAATACAACCAGAAAGTATTGCCCAGTGCATTTACTCAATTATCAATTCCAATACAGATATGCTTCTAGGAGAATTGGAAATACGTCCTTCTCAACCATTACAATCTAAAGATGTAGGAATAATGAAGTTGCAATATGTTTAAAGAGTCTAATTTATCAAATACTATCTTTTATTCAGATCTGGACGGCACCTTATTAAACAATAATGCCAAATTATCATTAGCATGCTCTCAAGGTCTTAAAAATTTGATTGATAAAGGATTGCTATTTGGTGTTGCTAGTGCACGAAACCTAACTACTATTGCCCGAATGTTGCACGGAATACCTTTAAGCCTACCCGTTATTAACCTTAACGGCGCATATATTTCTGACATTAATAAAATGCAGCATATTCAAATTAACGGAATTGAGCAATCTATTAAAGAAGGGCTTCTTGAATATATAAAAAAGAATAACCGTGGGGTGTTTATCTCCAACCATAAAGATAATAAGGACGGTATCGTTTATTATGGCTTAGAAAATGGAGGCGAACAGTGGTACTTAAAAGACAGAAAGCATTGCAAGGGTCAACTGTTAATTTCAGATAAGTCATTATCTACAGCGGCTTCCAGTGAAATCACCTGTTTTACATTTATAGACAAAAAAGAAAGACTTGAACGCCTAAAAACCTTTATTCTTGAAAATTATTCCCATGGTGTGGAAGTTCATTTATTTGAAAATCAATATTCCAAAGGATGGTTTTGGCTAACAGTACACAGCCACATGGCCAACAAGTCAAAGGCTATTAAGTTTATTATGGAACAATACGACTATACAGATAAACTTTTGACAGTTTTTGGGGATAGCGTGAATGACTTGGAAATGTTTAACATGGCCGATACGGCCATTGCTGTTAACAATGCCATTCCAAGCATTAAAGAAAAATCTACCCTTGTTATTGGTAACAATGATTCTGGCAGCGTTGTTAATTATCTTAGTTCTTTAAAACACCTCTGAATGCTTAAAAACTATGAATACTCGAGATATAACAGGCTTATGCCGGTCTCCAACTCTTAAAGACATCTATGGTTACGAGGAGTGTATTGAAACGCATAGTGCTTGGATACTGCTATGCGATGCCTATGTTTTCAAAATAAAAAAGCCTGTTAAGTTTAAGTTTCTGGACTACTCAGAATTATCAAAACGAAAATTTTACTGTGAGGAAGAGCTTAGGCTAAACAGTAGGTTTGCTCCCGAAGTGTACTTAAAAGTATTGCCTGTCACTTATCACGACAACGTATACAATTTAGGAGGTGAAAGCAAGCATATTATAGACTATGCTGTTAAGATGAAACGCCTTAATAGTAATTATTTCCTATCCAATATTTATAAACGAGGTTTATCCATTAAAAAAGATGAACTCCAACAGCTGGCCATGCAAATTAGTTCCATTCATAAGGCTTCGGATATTTGTTCACTATTCAACTACAATAAACTAAAATACCGATTAAGACAAGTCTTGGAATTAAAGGACAGTATTTTCAAGGTGTTTGGTACTCCGGGCACAAACATGATCGAAACGATAATCGCTACTTCCAATCGCTTTTTGGATATTCATAAAGATCTATTTTCAGAAAGATTGGCTAGGCATTTTATTAGAAATGTCCATGGTGATTTACACGCTGGAAATGTATTTATTATGAATAAACACATTTCTATTATTGATTGTATTGAGTTTGATCCAACATACAGAAATATCGACCTATTGGATGATATAGCAGCGCTATTGGTTGATCTTGATTTTTACGGCAGAGCCGATGATGCTAAAATGTTTCTTACTTCGTACAACAAACAACTCAATGCTCCCCACTTTTTTAACCAGACCCTATTAAACTACTACAAAATGCAACGGGCTGTTACCAAACTTAGTGTTTATTTACTGGATAAAACCAACAATAAGGAAACCGAATACGGTTATGGCTACTATACATTAATAAAAAAGTACCATACGCTCCTAGATACATAGCAAAAGTTTTTTTGCCCATTACATGTTTACACATAAACACATTAATTATGGGCAGGACACCATAAAAGTAAAATTTAGCTTATATTGGTAACATTAAGTAATTTACAAATAAGTTAAATCGTTTTATACTATGATTCGAAATTCGATAAGGGTTTTGTATCGAGTAAACTATTTCACGTTAATATCTATGAGAAAAGCATTTCTGTTATTGCTTGGTATAATTGCTATATTGAGCTCTACTTCTTGTGAAGACCCCGATAACGAAACACCTATTATTGAGCGCATTACAATAGATAACATCACACTTCCAAAAGGTTTTACGGTTACAAAACTATACCAGCCAATGGCGAATGCTCAAGGTTCATGGGTTAGTATTACAAAAGACGACCAAGGCCATTTTTATACATCAGATCAATATGGGAGTATTTATAAATCTACCCTTGTAAGCAATTCGGAAAGCCCCGACAGTTTACATGTTGAAAAGTTAAATATAAATATTGGACGTGCCCAGGGGTTACTTTGGCATAAAAAAGTGTTGTATGCCTTGGTTAATTCTAATGACAAATCCATAGAGAGTGGATTGTACAAGGTTTACGATTCCACAGGTGGCAGGGAAATGAATGACCCCGCAGCAAGCTGACGAGGTATCTCAATTATTCAAATAGTCTCAATTGACTTGAATGAATCTGTTTATATTCTTTTTGTTTTCCTTGATTCTTTAAATAGTTCTTTATCACTTCTTCGTTAGCATATTGACCGACCGTATTTACATAATACCCGTTTGACCAAAACTGACCTCCCCATAATTGCTCTTTTACTTCTGGATGAAGACGAAAGACTTCCCTTGCCAATATACTCTTGACCGTTTGCACTATCTTTTTTGGAGAATACATCGGAACACTCTGAACTAAAAAATGAACATGGTTTTCATCTAAACCTATCTCTATAAAATAGATATCATATCTGTTTTCTATCTCTGAACACACTAAAACTATGCTAGAGTTAACACGATCAGACAAAATTGAACGCCTATATTTTATTGGACAAACTATATGATACAACAGCTGACTTTTATTATGTCGCTTGTGAATATGTTCACTCATAAATCCAATATACACTTTTTTAAAGTGTTTTGAAAAACTCTCCGTTTTTCAAACTTTTCAGCTAAACCCCGCAGCAAGCTGACGAGGAATTCTTTAGATTAAATACCGTAAGGCAATTAAAAGCAATTCACGGTGAGGGTGAGCATGGCCCTCATAATATTGTTTTGTCACCAGATGAAACATCCTTGTTCCTAGTTTTTGGCAATCATACAGACATCCCTGTGGATGTTAGGGGAGCTGTACCAGATGTTTGGGGCGAAGACAACTTACTGCCTGTTATTAAAGATCCCAGCGGACATGCTAACGATAGAAAGGCCCCAGGTGGTTGGGTAGTAAAAACAGATCTGGAAGGTAAACACTGGACACTTTTTAATGTGGGCACGAGAAACACTTATGATCTGGCTTTTAATAGAGATGGTGAATTGTTTGGTTTTGATTCTGACATGGAATACGATATGGGAATGCCCTGGTACAGGCCTATCCGCTTAAATCATATGACTATGGGTGCTGATTACGGTTGGCGTACTGGTACAGGAAAATTCAAGGATTTTTATCCAGATAACTTGCCTGGCATTGCCAATCTTGGACAAGGTTCGCCAACTGGTGTAATAGGGGGTAAGGGACTTAGATTTCCTGCATACTACCAAAAAGGCCTCTTTTTATTTGATTGGAGTTATGGAACCATATACCATGCCAAGCTAAGCCCACAGGGAAGCTCATACCATGCCGAAATTACAGAATTCTTATCTGGGGTACCATTACCTCTTACTAATGGTGTAGTAGGAAATGATGGTGCGTTGTATTTTTTAACGGGTGGCAGGCGTCTTGAATCTGGACTCTATAGGGTAGACTACAAAGGGGAACTGGATTCGAAAGTATTAGATCTTAAGGAGCGTTCTAAAGGGAAGAAACAAAGGCGTTTACGACAAAAGCTGGAAACATTACATTTAAAGCCTTCTAAGGAAAAGTTGTCTTTTATATTAAAACACTTAGACCACGAAGACCGATTTATACGCTTTGCGGCTCGTATCGCTTTAGAACACTTAAACTACGAACTGTGGAAAGACGCAATGCAGCCAGGTCTTTCTGTAACTAAAACCATAGCGTTATCATTGGCAATTGCCAAATACGGTAACGACAACGACCGATTAAAGGCTTTAGATATTCTATTGGAAATGGATTGGAACACCCTGAATCCTACAGAAAAAGCAGACTTTTTAAGAGGTATTGATTTGCTGTTAATACGAATGCAGGAACCTATATCCAGTCGCTATACCGAAAGAATAAAAAGAATATTACTCCCCAGTTATTTAGCCGAAAGCAATGCGGTTAATGAAGAGGCATGTAAGGTTTTAAGTTACATTCAAGCCAGCAAGATTATAGCACCAACATTGGGTGCTATGGCAACGGATACGGGTACAGAAAGTATGAAAACCCAGTATTTATCGAAAGCCATTACGCAACGCAGCGAACAGTATGGGCAGGACGTAGAGAACATGCTACGTAACATGCCCAATGCTCAGCACATTAGTTACGCTAAGAGCTTGAGTTATCTAAACGAGGGATGGACACCCGATTTACGGGAACGTTATTTTACTTGGTATGGCAAGGCGCTTCGAAAGGCAGGTGGTAAAATGTATACCAAGTTTATAAAAGCAATTCAAAAGCAAGCTCTTTTGCATGTTCCTGAAGATAGCAAAGCGCACTTTTTGGCCTTGTCTGATATTAAGGAACCTGAAGTTATAAAGGAAGTCGGTACTGTTAAGCAACCTGTTGGCCCCGGTGTTAACTGGACGGTGGAACTGCTCATGTCTGCCTACGAAGCAAACAAAGCCAATGCAGATATAGCTTATGGTGAACAAATGTTTAAAGCTGCTTTATGCGTGTCTTGCCATAGCATTAAAGGAGAGGGAGGAAGCTCTGGTCCAGAGTTAACCAAAATTGGTTCCAGATTTACTGTAGGAGACATAGGAGAGGCTATCGTGAATCCTTCGGGAACAATTGGCGACCGCTATCGCTATTCTAACTACTACATGAAGGATGGTTCTGTTGTAACGGGGATCGTCATCAATAAAGATGAAACGACGTTAGAATTGAGTACTAATGCCTTTGCTTTAGATAGTACTATTAAAATTAAGAACGACAGTATATTAAGGGTGGAGCCATCTCCTGTATCACCTATGCCACCCCGGCTAGTCAATAGTATGAACGCCAAGGAGCTAACTAATTTAATAGCTTATATGCTAGCAGCAGGGAAATAAACAGGTAATAAATACTAACGCCTTTGGCCAGAGAACTCCATAGCTTCGCCTTTGCCAAAGCCATAGCTAATGCCAAAGGTTAGAAAACGTCCTCGTTTTCTACTGTTAAAGGCGTAAAAGTTAGATTGGGAGGAAGTATATTTATCCACGCGTGATGCAAAAACATCACGTATACTCAAATTTAAAATGGTTTTCCCTTTTAATATTTTCTTACGAATACCCATATCGGCATATAAACGATTGGATTCTTCTCCTTGAACGGTTGTAAATTTTGATTCATAATTACCTGAGAGTTCTAAATCGAATTCTGAAGGAAGCTTGAATTTGGAGGTCATATTGGATGACCACCTATTGCCTTTAAAATCGAATGTTTGTGTGTTAAATATACCTTCTCTTTTAAAGAAATTGATGTTAAAGTCATTTGATAAAGTAAACCATTTAACGGGAGTGTATTTACCATTAAATTCAAACCCTGTTGTGTTGCTTGTTCCTATATTTTCGGGTTGTGAGGTAGTAATATTGTTTTGAAAAGTGATAATATTTTCAATGACATCTGTGGTATATCGGTGGTACAGACTAAAATTAAGGGACAGGTTTTCCAATTTATGGATGGTGGTCAGTTCGTAAGAGTCTGTATATTCTGGCATCAAATCGGGGTTGCCTCTATAAATATTAAAGTTATTTCTAATGTTATTAAACGGATTTAATTGTCGCAACCTCGGCCTGTTTATGCGTTTGGAAAAGCCTGCTTGTAACGAATGGTTTTCGGAAAGTTTGTACGACGTATGCACACTGGGAAAAAAGTTTGTATAGTTATTGCTGTTTGCTTCATTAGTTGTTCGCAATAGTGTAGCGACATCGGTATGTTCGAGTCTTAACCCTAGTTTAAGACCCCAAATGTCCCCTTCGTATGCCAAGGTTCCGTAGAAAGCCAATACACTTTGGTCAAAATCAAACTGATTGGTTAGATTGGGGTTAGTTAGCCAATCGTTATCTATAAAATCACGTACTACATAATCGTTGGATACATTGTTAATAGCGTATTGTCCACCTGTTTCCAGGGTATATTTCTCTAAAAAGGGGTGGGTGTAGTCCAATTTAAAGGTATAGTCTTCTAACTTATAATCGGTACGTGTATCTTGTTGGGTTTCAGGAACTGTACCGGTAATAGGGGTATTGTTAAATACAGACGATTGGTCTTTTGCAAAGGAGCTACCTAAGGCACTGAACAACAGGTCTTGGTCTTCGTGACGTTTAAAGTCTTTTTTGTATTGCAACTCATAGCGTAATTTAGGGTTGGTGGCTTCGGTTGTTTCTGCCCTAAGCCAACTATTTGCCAGCGTGTTGTCTCCATACATTTTATTATAGGTAGCATCAAAAAACTGGTCTTCAACTTCGTATGCATAGGATCCAGAAAGCGTCACAACATTGTAATCGTTAATGTGGTAATCGGTTCCAAGTAGGATATTGGCAAACTTTTCGTTAAAATCACCAGATCCTGAACTTGTAATTGTGGTATCGTTGCTAATGTCCCTGTTTATGGATTTGGTTTTATTGGGAAAGGTACGTTTCCCAATTCCCATTTGTGTGAACAGGTTAAACTTCTCGGTACGTTTGTTAAGGCTTAAGCCCACACTATTACTGGTTGGCGTTCCTACGTTTAGGGTTGCCGAGCCGTTTAAGCCACGTTTTTCGGACTTTTTTATGACAATGTTTATAATACCTGCTGTTCCTTCTGCATCGTACTTGGCAGAGGGATTGGTAATAACCTCAATTTTTTCAATCATATCGGCAGTAATTGTCCCCAAGGCATTACCTTCGGCAGAAGCCAAAACAGAGGGTTTGCCATTAATTAGTATTTGTACGCCTTGGCTACCGCGCAAACTAATTACGCCTTCGATACTTACATTTACGGAGGGTACATTGTTTAATACTTCGAGTGCACTGGCACCCGTAGAACTTATGTCTGCTCCTACATGAAATACGCGCTTGTCTAACTTAAATTCTGTTTGCGACTTTTCGGCGCGTACTACAACTTCACCCAAAGCTTCTAAGTTTTCTGTTAATGCCAAAACACTTAAATCGATTGTTTTCTTAACAATATTAAATGTTTTAATTTTCAATGCATTATATCCCATAAAACTAATTTCTATGTAGAAATTGGAAGCAATGGTAGTAAAATTAAAATCTCCTTCGTTATTGGAAACTGCCCCAGTAACTGGGTTGTTGGTTGTGCTATCCACTATTGAAATGGTAGCGTACTCTATGGGTTGTTGACTTTGGGCATCTATAACACGTCCTATAATTTTTAACGTTTGGTCTTGGGCAAAGCCCACAGTGCTTATTAATATGGAAAAGCAACATATTGAAAACAGGAAGTTGTTAATACGCATGAATCTTGGTAATATATCGGTTTGTCCTTTTGTAAAAAATGCTTAAATTTTTATTAATGTTCGTTTCACAAAGATAGTTGCACAAGCGTACATAGAGTGGTAAGCTAAATGTTAAAATTTACTTAAAATGCAGCTGTGTTTTAAGTAAGATGTGGCTTTTCCATTGGAACATTATGTTATTTGGCAAGGTAAGCAGATTTTGTTTTGGTAGGTGCTGTGGTACCCTTACCATACCTTTTATATGAAGTAAAGGTGAAGGAGATATGAAGGAAAGGTGAAGGAGTAGCTTTTGAATGGTAAAGGGTGTGTTGGGTTGTTTGTTTTAATGGTAGAGATCCTACGTTTAGCTGTGTTGCGCTGTGGATGACAAAGAGGCTTCTTTACTTTTTTGCATCGCCCAAAAAAGTAAGCAAAAAAGTCTAGGCTTACACCACAAGCCTGTAAAATGCCAGGGCAATTTCATTTAAAAAATTAGGGAATTGATTTAGATAATAATTATCTTTCCCAAGTCTAAGTTTTCT